>JAFGDY010000069.1 GCA_016931895.1 Anaerolineae bacterium | reverse complement strand
TGCCGATGACCGCTCTCTGTCAGGGCCTCAGCCTTGACTGGCCGGTGCAATTGGTTCAGGAGGTTGTCCCATAGTCTTTACGCTTACAAAAATAAACTTGCCCTTCCTTAACATTTTGTGTTATACTGGTTTAGGGTATCCCCCAATATACAACAATTAACTTAAAAGGGTTCTAAAGGCCTGGCGAACGCGGGCCAAGTTCTCGACTGGAATCATCTTATCACCATACACTCAATGCGCCGCCTGACCAAGGGCGGCGTTTATTTTTATTACGCAAATCTGGAGGGACCAGAATTGAACATAATCGCTGTAAAAAAATTGGGGGTCACTTTGGGACTGGCCGGGGCAATGCTTTTATTGGCGTTTGGGAGCATGACGCCTTATTTACCTGTTACCAGGGACAATTCTGTGATACCCCCAAAGCAAGGCCCAGGTAACAATATAGTCTCTCAACAAATAGTATCGCCGGTCAGGATATTAGTAGACGATTTTGTTCCACTACCGTATCAGGGTGATGTTATATATTACTATAACCGGCTTGGCGGGACCCGGGGGGCACTCAGTAGTGATTTGACATGGGGACAGGGCCGGGTGACCGCCACCACTACTTCCACTAATCCAGGCGGGATGTGGCTGAGTCTCAACCATCCTGAGCATGAAAAACTTGCCATAAATTTTTCGGCAATTTTACCCTCTCAAATTTTGCCCCAACACCAGAGCAAAATTACAGGGTTGACTATTCGTGTGGCCGGCGCTACCCCCGCCAGAACTTTCAAAGTGGAACTCAAAGATGATACTATCATTCGTTGGAGTCAATCGGTTTTGTTGTCTGGGGGAACGCAGACGTTGAGTTTTGACCTGCCCCACACCTTAACAGACGTAACAACGTTAGTGTGGCTTATTGAGCCAATCACAAGCGGAGAGTATGCGGTGGTTGAGCATGTGGCTTTCACGGCTACAACTTCAATGACCGATGCAGCACGGGCCGGTTTTGGCTGGAGTTATGGAATGTTGTTGCGTAACTTAAATCCAGATACCGGCCTGGTGCGTGACGCGGCTAAATATGCCAGCGGCGAGTTTGATGCTATTCAGTCAACCGGAAGCCTGGCCGCCGCAACGGTTGTGGCTGAACAGTCGGGGGTCATTAATTACAGCGATGCTATGCAAATCGTCAACCAAATTAGTCATACGCTCCTGATCAGTGTGCCTCGTTATCACGGTTTGTGGCCGCACTGGGTAGAGCAAATTTCAGGTACCAATGAAATAACCATAGCCCAAAATACAGAATGGTCTTCGGTGGATACCGTTATTGCCGCACTGGCCTTACTGGATGCCCAAAATGCTCTGGGCTTGGACACTTCAGGCACTGAACAATTGCTGCAAGGGATTGACTGGGATGATTTGCTCACATCCAACGGTATTTCGCATGGATATACTTACACCGGCGCAAAAAGCGTATATGTTTGGGATACATTTGGCGGAGAAAGCTGGCTGGTAGATTTGGCTTATGCGGCGGCTACGCAAAAAATCGCGCCGCTTAAATATCCCGCTCCCCCCACTGCCAATGGCTCCGGTTTTATTGACGAGTTGGCCTGGTTGTTTGTGCCCCCGCCTCAGACAACGGATTATTGGGGTGTGGATTGGGCTTTATATCGCCGGCAAGCCAGCTATACCCAGACTTTATACTACCCCAGTTATTATCCGGCATCTTGTTTAGACCAGCTTGGGTTATTTGGCCTCTCCGCCGCCGAAGTGCCTGTGCCTTCGGCGGTCATTACACCGGAAATTTATCAGGCTTTTGGGGTTGGAGGCCGGTCTGACGGCCCTCACGACGGTTCGTCGTTATTGACGGCTCCGGTTGCGGTACCTCATTATGCGGCTATGATGGCTTCACCCCGTCCCACCGAAGCCATCAGTATGTGGACGTGGCTCATCAACGCGGGGCCGTTTTCTCCGCTGAATAATGTGGAGAGTTTGCTGTTTTCCGCCGGCGCAAGCTGTGATGCTGCGGAAATGAAGTGGAATCATCTTAAGGGGTCGTGGAATCTGGCCCTGCAAACCCTGGGTTGGGGCCGTTACCTGATTCAGCGGCAAGGCCAGGATTTTGGGTTGTGGCAAGCGGCCAGGGAAAACAAATTTTTGCGCGAGGGCTATGCGCTTTTGGTGCCAAATAGATTGTATTTACCGGTTGTTTTGAAAAATTGATAACCTTAAACTAAGGCAAGGAAGAGAGCAATGAATAACAATAATAATCGCGGAAAGGCCATCATTGAAATAGTCAAAGCCATTGGAGCGGTCTTAGGTGTCCCACTCGCGCTGTTTGCGGTCATTACCAATTTTGTTGATAAGCCAATTACTGCCTTAATCGTGGCCATCGGTTTGGCAGTGCTGATGTCTATTTGGGTAGTGTACTCTGGTTGGACCAGCACTATGGGAATGGCTTTTGCCTGGCTAGGTCTTATTGTTATTGTGCTGGCTGGCTTTGTACTCTGGCCTAAAACTATAATGGTTGAAGGCATCATCCGCAATACGTCTGGTAATCCTGTCAGTAATGTAAAGGTTGTATTTTTTGACCGTAGTGGTAAAAGATACGAAACTTCAACTGATGTTGAAGGACATTATGAATTTACTGATGTCCCCAACGGCAGGTATCAAGTTGAAGTGAACAGTATGAAGGTGGAAGGAGGGACAGAGGGCATCTTGGTACGTAGAGTTCAGCAGAATATAACTATAAATTTGTCCACAGCTTCCCCAGTGCCAACCGACACTCTAACACCAATCCCGCCACCCCATACCCCTATCCCTCTCACCGATACCCCTGTTCCACCTACTTATACCCCTATTCCTAAATTGACTGACACCCCAACTCCAAAATCACCAACTGATACCCCGGTTCCTCAACCAACTGTTATCGCCGAAACAGTAACGAATACCCCAATTCCACCTGCTGACACCCCTCTCCCAACCCCAACTCTACCTCCAATGCCTCCCTTGGTAGTAGCCGATTTCGACAGTTGCGCGGGAGTCAGTAACCTACAAGGACTGATGGGCGCAGCCTATAATAAAGAAGCCGGTGACTTTCTACTGGAAAGTTATACCCCAGAGCAAGGGGCGGGGTGTGTAGTTAGATTAGAATATCAAATTAAAAATTGGAGCGGGTTCTGGCTGAAGCTGGAGGAAATTGATCTCACCCTGTATCGTTATCTCACCTTTAACATCCGCGCCGATGGCCCCCATATTCCGGGGGAAATGAAGATTGAACTGAAACGCGCCTGTACCCAAACCCATGATCAAACCACCTGCGCCGAAACCGCTAAATATTTTGCGAACAGTATTACAGATAGTTGGCAACCCATACCTATAAATTTATCAGAGTTTACTCCACCCCTCTCTTCTTTTACCGAAATGGGAGAATTAGTCTTTGTTTTTGATGCTAATCTTTCTGGGACCGAAGGCGTCGTCTATCTGGATAACATTGTTTTTAGCCAGTAGTTTGGCCAAGACAAGGAAAAAAACAATGAAAGCGATAAAGTTTTTCTCGTTTATACTCACAATTAGCCTGTTGGCTTTTTTCACATGGACCTTCATTACTCAGCAAGTAGATGTAAAAAATACACCTCAAATATCATCAAACCTGTCATCGGCCGCCCCTGACCCTAACTTTAACCGGTCACATCCCTGGTCGATAAAGTTGGATTATACAGCTCAGATGACGTCTACTCCGGCTTACACCCTTCACCTGCCCCTGGTGATGAAAAATTGGCCCTGGCTGTATGAAACAGAATGTGAGACCTCGGCTGCTTACACGGTGGGTCAAAGGCTTTCTCGTGCCAATGCTTGCCAAACAATGGTGCATGGCCAATTTGGCGCCACCCCCGGCTGGACTAAACAGCCAGGATATGTAAGATATGATAATATTAGCTCCTTTGAATTTGACCACTTATATTTACAAGTAAGATTTTCCAAAAACACCGCAGCCAATGTTCCCATTGACGTGTACATAGATAACGAGGTAATCCCCAGGGCTTCTTTTTATCCTAAAAATCAATACAGTTGGAACCGGTTTGACTGCGAAATAAATGTAGTCGGTTCAACTTCAGGATGGGTATATTCTGTTGACCTGGGTCATATCAGTAGCGGTGCGCACTTTATCAAATTTTATACTGCCGGACAGGATTACGCTGTAGCCGATTTAGACAAATTCATTCTCTCAAATCTTCCCTTGACCGAGGCGGATTGCCACCGATGTCCCTTCATCGCTCCAACGGAGCAAAAATAAAATTTGTGCTACTTCCCTATCTTTGACAAAGCCTTCTCTCAAATCTATCATTCCCCTCAAGGTGAATCTGCACGCCCAATAGGAATCCTAATGCCTGCCTTAACCATCGCTGAATTCTCTATAGCCAAACCCTGGCAATCGGATCGCCGTAGCCCGGCGCGGTGGATTTTTTCTCACGTGTGGCGGCATAAAATTTTTATCCTGGGCGTGTTTGTGGGCGCGCTGGGCAATGCCGTGGGCGCGGGGCTGGTGCCGGTGCTCATTGGCCAGGGATTTGACATTATTGTGGCTTCGGGCGACATCCAGGCTTTGGGCTGGGTTGGCCTGACCCTCATCGCCTCTCAATTTGTCCGCGGGGGGTTAATGCTCATGCGTAACTTTTGCAGCGAGGTCATCGGCCAGCGGGTCGAGCGAGACACCCGCGACGAACTCTACCTGAGCCTCATCGGCAAAAGTATGTCGTTTCACGACCAGCAGGCTACCGGCGACCTGATGGCCCGCGCCACCAACGACGTGCGGGAAGTTAATCTGCTGTTTAACCCTGGCATGAATCTGGTTATTGGCTCTTTGAATTTTATGATCGCTCCTTTCATCCTGGTTCCCTCTATTCAGCCCCAACTGCTGCTGACGCCCTCTATCTATCTGCTGGTGTATGTCTTTTTACTGCGGGATTACCTGCTGAATTTACGCCCCGCCACCGAAGCCGTGCGCCACGAGTTTGGTCAACTCAACGCCACCCTGGCCGAAGCCATTGACGGCGTTGAAACCGTTAAAGGAGCGGCCCAGGAAACCAGGGAGATTGACCGTTTTGAGCAGGCCCTGGGTAAATGGCGCAAGGCCTTTGTGTGGCAGGGAGATGTTGAGGCTAAATTTTTCCCGTTATTACTGTTAGGTTTATTGCACGCCGCCGGCTTGTTGCACAGCCTCCTGCTGTTCCAACGGGGACTGATTGGCATTGGCGATGTAGTGGCTTTTAACGGAATGCTGCTGCTCTTCCAATTTCCCACTTTTGCCGCCCAGTTTGCCTATTCCCACGTTTCCACGGGCCTATCCAGCGCCCGCCGCATTTTGGAAATTATCAACGTCCAAACCGAGCTTGACCAAAATGTGGCCGGTTATGACCGGGACATGGACGGCAGCATTGAGTTTGACCGGGTCACCTCAACTTATAACGGCACCAGCCCGGCCCTGGTAGAAGTCAGCTTTAAGATTAAACCCGGCCAAACCGTGGCCCTTGTGGGGCAGACCGGCTCGGGCAAAAGCACCATCGCCAAACTGATCAACCGCACTTACGACGCCACCAACGGCTATATTAAGATTGGCGGCATTGACGTGCGCCGCTGGAACCTGGAAGCGCTGCGGCGGCAAATTTCCGTCATCGAGCAGGACGTCTACCTTTTTTCGCGCACTATTGCCGAAAACATTGCCTTTGGCTGCCCCCAGGCGACCCAGGCTGAAATTGTGGCCGCGGCCAAAGCCGCCCAGGCCCACGATTTTATTACCTCGTTCAGAGACGGTTACGATACCATGGTCGGCGGGCGAGGCGTCACCCTCTCCGGCGGCCAGCGCCAGCGCTTGGCCCTGGCCCGCGCTTTTTTGACCGACCCCCGCATTCTGATTTTAGACGACTCCACCAGCGCCATTGATAGCGCCACCGAAGACCACATCCAACAGGCCATTGAGCGGGCGGCCCAAAACCGCACCACCCTGCTCATTACCCATCGTCTCTCCCAAATTCGCTGGGCCGATTTGATCATTGTCTTGCGCAAAGGCCGGGTGGCCATGGTTGGCAACCACGACACCCTGATGCGAGCATCCGAAGCCTACCGGAATATCTTTGCCCGTTATGATGATTAATGGAGGAAAAAATGAACAACCATAAAATTTGGCTAACCGTTCTGTTGGTCACTCTTTTTATCTTGACCTTTATGGCCGGTTTGTTGCCGGCTGGGCAAGGGGCTATGGCTGCGCCGGCGTTTCAAGTTATGGTTACGCCAACGCCGCCGGTGGTCGCCCACCCGGCGACCCATCTCAGCGTTTCGGCCATGGCCTTTATGCCGGTCAATCCAGATACGCTTTACCAAAAAGACGCGCAGCGGCAAATTCTCACCATCAGCCGGCAGCCGGTGGGCATTGCCATTGGCAGCAATCTATTTGTGGCGCCGCTGGTTTTGCCTGAACCAAGCACTTTAACCGGGCTGACGGTTTTTGGCGAAGATTTTGACAACCAGGGGGCGGTGCAGGTGCGCCTTAAACGCTGCGACCACAGCCAGGCGCGCTGCTTGAGCCTGGCCGAAACTTCCAGCACCAATACCTATGCCGCCGGTCAATTTGAAACCCTTAAGGCCGCTATTCCCAATGAGGTGGTCAACAACTATTTTTATAGCTATTTTCTAGAGCTTGAATTGACCGCCGGGTCCGGCAGCGGACTCCGGGCCGTCAGGTTAGAAGTAGTAGGCCGGTCAACAGAAGATACAGGCGAAAATGTGGAAAAGTGGGCTTTAACCGGAGACGTTACCCATTTTTTGATCCCCAACCAGGCTCTGACCCAGGTTCGGGTCTGCACCGATGATTTGAGTCATCTGGATAACTCCACCCATTATCCCAAATTGGTGGTTGACGGGCAGACCATCCCGCTTTCGTCTAACGCTTGCGTAACCGTTTTGGGCTACAACATGCAAATCCGGCGCGAATTAAATGCCGGCCCGTCGTCGGGGACGTATCAAATTTTGGGGCGATGAGTTTTTTGCGGCAAATCAAATCCAATTTAGAAGGATGGGCGGAACGTGGGCCAGTTGAAACAGAAACATAGACTCTTTTTTTTGCTGGGTGCCATCTTTCTGTTAGGGCTTTGCCTGGCGGTCATAGTGACGTTTGGGTCTGGTTTAACCCTGTGGCTGGGGCTGGCCCAGACTGCCCCGTCATCCCCCACCCCGCGCCCAACGCGCCGCTCCCTGGCGCTGACGACGGCCACGCCCGCGGTCATCCCTTTCCCCACTGCCAGCGCTACCGCCACCTTAGCCCCCTCGCCGACAGCCACGTCCACGCCGCTTCCGCCTGATACGGCTACCCCCACGCCCCTACCTTCTTCCCCCACCCCTTTGCCGCCTACCGCCACGCCCTCGCCATCCCCGCTTCCTCCGACGGCCATATCTGTCCCTACGACTACGCCTGTCCCCAGTTTTGCTTTTACCATCTCAGAAGTCGAAAAGTTCCCCACCGGCCAGTTAAATTTTGATGTCTACATTGCCGTTACCGACGCCAACAATCAGCCCTTGAGCGGCTACCGCGTGTTGGGCGCTCACAGCGGCGGCATGCAGCTTGAAAGCGCGGCCAGCGCCGGGGCCTGGACGGAAAATAGCGGGGCCATGCACTACAAAGCCGGCAATATTAAATATCAGGCCCTCAACTCGTCGGGCGGCGCGTGGACGCTGCAATTGCTCAATGAGGCCGGCCAACCCGCCGCACCGCCGCTGGAACTTTCTTTTGACTCTGCAGCCCCAAGCTGGTATTTTGTTCTATACCGGCAGGTTGAATAAGCCGTTTTGCAAATACATAGCCCACTAAGAGCCTGTCTGAAAAGCCCGACATAGTTTCTATGTCATTTCGAGCGTAGCGAGAAATCCTACGGCGTAATGTTTTCGAGCGAGATTTCGGGGATTTCTCGGCCTATGGCCTCGAAATGACATGCTTGTCAGACGGCTTCTAAAAGTTTTTGGACAGGCTATCAGGATTAAAAAAACACGTTGAGTTAAGGTAAAAGGTATCTATCATGAAATTTCACTTCCTGAGACTTCATCTCCCTTTATTGTTCATCCTGATCGTGGTCTCGCTGGCGGCTTGCCAGTCGAGCCTCCCCACCGCCACCCCCAGTAGCGATCTCTCCACCCTGGCCAATCCGGCCACACCCACTCAACCCCCGGCGGCAACAAATACGCCTACCGTTAGCCCTACTTCCCCATCTCCTTCCACAGCTTCCCCCTCTCCCGAACCGGCCTCCCCCTCTCCCGAATCCCACTTCTTTGATGAAACAAATTGGGATGACCGTGAAATCTTTTGCCGGGGTTTGATTAGCACGGAACAGGAAGCGCTTGGCCGTTTGCCCGGGGCCAGCGTGTACCATCTGGACTTGCAACTGACTGATGATTTGCTGCACCTGGCCGGTCAAGAGAAAGTTTGGTACACCAATCAAGAAGACGAGCCGCTCAAACAGGTTTATTTCCGCTTGTTTCCAAATGCAATGGGGGGGCAGACAAACATATCGGCCGTAAAGGTAGATGGTCAGGCCGTTGAATTCATTGCTGAATTTGCGGATACCGCCCTGCAAGTGCCGCTGCCAGGGGCTTTACTCCCTGGCGAACACGTAACTATCCAACTGGACTTTGGGGTGGAAGTGACCCAGGAGCTGGCCGGCAACTACGGCCTGTTTGGTTATTCCGAGGGGGTCCTGGTGCTGGATGAGTTTTATCCAACCATTCCGGTTTACGATGACGAAGGCTGGAACGTGGCCCTCCCCTCGCCAAATGCGGACTTGTCTTACAACGACGCCAGTTTTTACCTGGTCCGGGTGACTGCTCCGGCCAACTTAACCCTTGTGGCGGCAGGCATCGAAATTGAACGGGAGCAAACGGGGGATCAACAAATTCTTACCTTTGCCGCCGGCCCGGCCCGTGATTTTTATCTGGCCGCCAGCCGCAACTACACCGTTATCAGCAAAACCGTGGGCGAAACCACCGTCAATAGTTATGCCTTCCCCCAACAAACCGGCCAGTCCGAACTGGCCCTGGCCGTAGCCGCAGATTCCTTGCGTACTTTTAACCGGCGCTTCGGCCCCTACCCCTACACCGAATTTGATGTAGTCAGCACTCCGCTGCAAGCCCTGGGCATCGAATACCCCGGCCTGGTAGGCATCTCCCTGGCGCTTTATGACCCCAACGCAGAAATTGGGGGATTACCGGCCTCCATTCTTTTGGAAAGCACCATAGCGCACGAAGTCGCCCACCAGTGGTTTTATAACGCCGTGGGGAATGACCAGGTTGACGAACCCTGGCTGGATGAAGCCCTGGCCCAATACGCCACCTGGCTTTATTACCTTGACGTGTACGATAAACCTACTGCCCAGGGCTACCTTGATTCTTGGGAGAGTCGTTGGGAGCGAGTGGGCCGGGCCGACATTCCCATCGGCTTGCCCGCAGGCGATTACGACGGCAAAGAATACGGGGCCATTGTTTATGGCCGCGGGCCGCTTTTTATTACCGCCCTGGCCGAAGAAATGGGGCAAGCGTCTTTTGATGCGTTTTTGCGAGATTACTACCAAACGCATCAGTGGGGCATTGCCACCGGCGATACCTTTAAACAACTGGCCGAACAATATTGCCGGTGTGATTTAACTAACTTGTTTGAAACGTGGGTTTATGAAAAGTGAGGCTTTGCCGCCAGACAACTTTGGCCCGTTTTTAGATCGTCCTCAACAGAGTGTAGGAACAAGTTGAAATTGTTACCTTCTTGAATAATCACAGCGGGGCCAGAATATCGTCTTCCTCAAATGTCTCGCTTTTGCGCCTGGCCTTCATTTCTTCAAAAACAATGGCCGCCACCTGCCCTAAAACCAAAAGCAGCACCACATCGGCCTGATTGAACTGGCCGTCATCACGCTTGTTGAGCAACTGCACCACCCCCAACAGCCTGCCCAGGCGCATCATTGGCGCCGACACAATTGATTTGGTAAAAAAACCAAATTCCTTATCAACAATTTGCGAAAAACGAGGGTCCTGGCGAGGCTCGTTCACAATAATGGGCCGGCGGTTACGCACCACCCAACCGGCAATGCCGGCGTCGCTCTTTATCCGGTAGTCGGGCAACTGCTGGCCCAACTCGCCGTGCACCAGCGCAAAAACCAATTCGTCTGAGCCTTCATCCATGCGGGAGATAGAGCCATCCTTAGCGCCCACCACACTCATTACTTTATACAAGAGTTGATTCAGTTCATAAAGTAAATTCTCTGCGGAGGCTATTTCCTGGCCGGCCCAGTAAAGCTCTTGCACGGTATCCAGGTAACGATGCAAAACTTGGTTTTCCTGCTCCAGAGCATGGTATGCTTCTTTTAACTGAACCACTTCTTGTTGCAATTGGGTAGCTACGCTCATTGTGCTGTCTCCTGCTATGTTTTGATGACCCCTACCTATCACTGATCAGGAAACCTGACCCCATATCAGTATAGCAGAAAGTAGACAATTTGAACAGCTAACTTGGCGTAGTTCATTTCAGTTTGGAGGCAGATTTTCGTTGCCCGCTGAATGCGCCAGGCTTTGGCTTTTTTAGCCCGAAGGTTTAGCGCCGGGCGTGCTTCCCAAAATACCTCGCAGCTTCTCCAATGACAAATTGCCGCCGCTCATCACCAAAACAACTTTTTTACCGGCCAACCTGCCCTTAAGGTGCAAGGCTGCCGCCAGGGGGATAGCGCCCGCGCCTTCGGCCAGGTTGTGGGTGTGTTCCAGCAAAAGCACCACGGCCGCCTTGATATCCTCGTCGTCAACCAAAACAAAATCATCCAGATACCGGCGCATAATGCGCTGCGTATTTTCAAAAGGCACGCGCGTGGCCACCCCCTCGGCAAAGGTCTTCATTTCGGCGGTGGTCAACTTGCCGGTTTGCCAGCTCAACTGCATGGCCGGGGCCTGGGCCGATTGCGCGGCAATCACTTCTATTTTGGGATTGATGGTTTTGGCCACAATGCTCACCCCACAAACGCCGCTGCCCGCGCCAACCGGCACAATGATGGCATCAACATCCGGCAGGTCTTCCATAATTTCCAGGGCGTAGGTGCCAACGCCACAAATCAGCGGCTCTTCGGCCGGCCCCACAAAACGGCCGTGTTGGGCTTCGGCTTCAGCCATAATCCACTCGCGGGCGGTATCAAAATCGGGGCCGTGAAAAATAACTTCGGCCCCCAACCCGCGCATGGCGGCTACCTTGCCGGGATTGGCCCCTTCAGGGACGGCAATAGTGGCTTTAAGACCGTACGCGCGGGCGGCAAAAGCAATACTTTGGCCGTGATTGCCGGTTGAGGCGGTAAACAGACCGGCTTGACCTTCTTCCGCGTTCAAATTGGCCGCCAGGTTTAAAGCCCCCCGCACCTTAAAAACTCCAATCGGTTGGTGGTTCTCGTGTTTAACCCAAACGCCGGCCTCTACCAATTTGCTCAAGCCGGGGTAGGGGTGCAGCGGGGTTGGTTTTAAATAGCGATACACATTCGGTCGAGCGGCGATAACATCTTGCAGGGTGGGGATGGTTTCGTTTGTCATTTTATTCCTC
>JAFGDY010000068.1 GCA_016931895.1 Anaerolineae bacterium | reverse complement strand
TCCGAGACGGTCTTGAGACCTAATGACAATCGATCTGCCGTGTCCTGTCTTTTTATATTACCACGTTTTTCTCATACTAATGACATGGCAAGGTGAATAGTTATCAAAATTATCCGTAGTGCGGATCGCGTGCCCAAAGCGCAACACGCCGCCCTTACTCTACAAAAGGCCCAGCATCCGGCTCAACTTGGCCACCGTAAAACGATTGCGCAAATAGTGGCTGTTTTTTACGGCCTTTTCAGTTTCTTCATTGCTCAAACCCAGCGCCGGCATATCCGTGGCCGCGCCAACTTGATGCAGCCAGGTGGTCATCTGCGGCGCCGGGGGTACGGTAGCGGCAATTTCCTGGATTTGCGGCCAACGGTCAACGATCTTTTGTTTCAATAATTCATAATCCTGGGCCGACATATTCAGGAAGGGAGCCTGGGCCGCAACAACGCGCTCGGCAATAGGGGCATAAACTGCCTTGATACGCGCAATTTCTTCGTCGCGTGAGGGTAGCCGGACGGCAGCCAATTTCTCTTTGGCCTGGGCCTGGCTCAACTGCCTTATCCGCTCAAAATAGCTGGCCGCAATCAACGTGGCTACGCCTACTTTGGCCCCATGCAAAACCGCCGGTAGTTTATCCCACACAATCTTCATCTCCAGGTGATGGGAGATGTGATGCTCCATTCCGGAAGCGGGGCTTGAACCGCCAAAGTCAAGCATGCACAGGCCGGATTCAATTAAACCGTCCACCAAAAATCGAATCCCTTCCGCCGAAGCAGCGCCGATTTCGGCGGCGTGAGCGGTGCAGCCTTGCACGGCCTGCCTGGCCCGCCGGGCAATATCATCGTCGTAGGGCTCATCCCACAGCAAATGACCCAAAGCCCAATCGGCGGCGGAGGTGTATTTGCCCAGCATGTCGCCAAAACCGGAGGCAATCATTTCTTTGGGCGCAGCGCACAGGGTAGGCAAGTGGGCAAAAACGGCCGCCGGCGGCTGGCAGATGACGGTTTGTTTGAGTCCCCCAATCACCAACGGCGCGCCAATTGAGGTAAACCCATCCACCGAAGGTGCGGTGGGGATGGAGATAAATGAGGCTTTGGTCCGGTGGCTGGCAAAACGGGTAATATCCGTAATAACACCGGAACCAACCGCCAGATAGGTGCGGTCTTGGGTGTCGGCCTGTACCAGTACCTGGATCAGATAGCGCTCGTCGGGCACAATCTCTGCGCCGGTCAGAATAACCGGAACCACATCCCAGCCCTGGTCTTTCAGCGTTTTCTCTACGGCCTGGCCTAACACGGGATAGGTATTTTGGTCGGCGACCAAGATAAATTGAGTAAGTTGGTGCTCTAGACAATATTGCACCAGGTTGGGCAAAATATTGTCCTTGATTTGAATGTAAATTGATAAGTTGGTTGTCATTTAGGATGATCCTTTGTGATGATTGAGCGAGTAGTTTTTTTGCCGATGCAGCTATCCCCAACTATAGCACACCTGCGAAGGCTGTCAACACCAAACCACACAAATACCTCCGCCGAAACCGCAAATTCGCCAATTTTGCCCCTTTCCTTTAAAATCCAGCCATCATGGCTCAAAATAACCAATCCCCAAAAACAACTTATTCCCCCCTGCTCACTCCTTACTGTCTCCTGCCTACCGCCGTCTTTCTCCTCGTCCTGACCCTTTACCTGTTCACCCTGGCCCCCGGCGTGGTTGGCGGCGATGCCGGCGAGCATCAATTTGTGGCGCCTTTGTTGGCCATTCCCCACGCTACAGGTTATCCACTCTACGTGCTGGCCGGCAAATTGTGGACCCTACTTGTTCCTATCGGCCCCATGGCTTGGCGCATGAACCTTTTTTCCGCCGTCGGCGGCGCTGCGGCGGCGGCCCTGACCACCCTTATCGTCTTCCGCCTGACAAAAGGCGAAATAAGCCATACAAAATATCTTCCGCGCTGGTCTGGCGCGCTGGTCGCTGGCCTGATCCTCTCCTTTGGGCTGACTTTATGGCAGTGGAGCATCATCGCCGGGGTGCGGTCTATCAACGTCCTTTTCTTTGCCCTGCTCACCCTTTTGGCCCTGGTGTGGCAACAGCAACGCCAGCGCGGCAACACCCAGGCCGCCGAACGAACGCTGCGCTGGCTGACCCTGACCATTGGCCTGAGCCTGGCCCACCACCGCACCACCATCTTTTACCTGCCTTCGCTACTTGGCTGGGTCTGGTGGCACGACCGGCGGCTTGTACGCCAACCCAAAAGACTCTTGATCTTATTTCTACTGGCCATTGCGCCGTTAACCCTTTATGCCTTTATCTACCTTCGCGGCATCAATCAACCTCCCTACACCCATGAATATATCACCGATCTAAAAAGCTTCTGGTTCCTGGTGGGGGCCAGCGACTCTTCCGGCCTATTTCTGACCCTTGATCCTGCTTTTCTGCCGGCCCGTTTAGCCTTTATCTGGCGCGACATCCTGGCTCAACTTTCTATGCCCGGCGTTATTTTGGCCAGCTTCGGCGCGCTCTGCCTGGCCTGGCGACAAACCAAACAGCTTCTCTTCCAGGGTCTGCTGGCGCTGTTGCTCCTGCTCTTTGTGCTCGACTTTGAAGTGGTTAACTTGAACGAAGCTCCTACCTGGTATTTGATGCCCGCTTACTTTATTTTTGCGGTCTGGGTGGGGGTCGGTGTTAATGGCGTGTCACGTATCGCGTGTCGCGTGTCACGTGACACAGGGCACGGATTACGTTTTGCCCGGAGGCCCCGCTTCACCGAATGGCTAATCGCGCTTCTTTTTACGGCCATTTTCACCTACACTCTGGCCTGGCCCAATTGGCAAAAAATCTACGCCGTTTCCGTGGCCCCCCTGGACGAATGGCGGCAACTGCTGCGCGGGACCCAGGCAGAACGCCTGGTGGAAAACAGCATGCCCTATGTAAAACCCGGCAGCCTGATCCTGGGCGATTGGGAACAATACACCCCGTTTATGTATTACCAGCTCATCAACGGCTGGCGACCCGATGTTGAACCCCGCCTGCCGCTCAATCGCTGGCCCCAACAGGTGGCCGGGGCGCGAGCCAAGGGCCAGGAGGTCTATTTTGCCCGCAAAACCACGGACCTCATCGGCACGCCTTACCTGAGCATGGTCGGCCCGCTCATTTACCTGGGCACAGCCCCCAATTTTGACCTCCCTGCCGGCATCATGCCCCTCCAGGCCAACTTTGAAAATCAACTGGAACTCATGGGTTATGAGGCCAAAGTGATGGCTCAACACACGCCCGGCGGGGCTAAAGCCGGGCCAATTATTCAACTGCTGTTTTACTGGCGCATTCCCCAAAAAGTAGCCTGGGACTACGCCCTGTCTTTACGCCTGCTGGATGCCGCCGGGCAGGAAATCTACAAACGAGACGCCACCCATCCCGTGCTCAGCAGTTACCCCACCACGCTCTGGACTCCCGGCGAGGTGGTTGGTGATTTTTACGAACTGCCTTTTCCCCCAGGCACAGGCCCGTTAACCCTGCACCTGCTTCCCTACCGCACCGAAGGGCCGGACCGGTGGCATAACCTAAAGCTGGTGGGCGCGGAACCGCCGCAAGAGGGAATTTTGTTGGGACCGTTTGAGGAGAGATGAAGTTACAAAGCGCAAGTTGCACATCGCCAATTCGGCGTCATCCGCAAGCTACGGTTATCCTCATTGGCTTCATCATTCTGGGCCTGATCTATAGCCTGGTTACGCCTCCCTTTGAGGCAGGCGACGAGTCGCGCCATTACGCCGTGATCAAATATATGGCCGACACGGGCCGCCTGATTGTCCAAAACGCGCCGGAAACCGCCAGTCTGGCCCACCACTGGAGCCACGAAGGCAATCAACCGCCGCTCTACTACGCCCTGGCCGCCTTACTCACTTTCTGGATTGACTCCGGCAGTTGGGACGATGTGTTCTGGTACAACCCGCACACCACCATCGGCAATCCCCTCCGCCCCGACAACAAAAATATCACCATCCACCCCCCCGGTGAAAATTGGCCCTGGCGTAAGCACGTGCTGGCCGTCCACCTGATCCGTTTTTTGTCGCTGGCTATGGCGGCGGTTACGGTAGTTGCAGCTTATGGCCTGGCGCTCAAGCTATTTACCGGCAATCGTTGGTCGGCGGCCGGGGCAATGGCGATTACGGCCTTTAACCCAATGTTCATTTTTATCTCCGCTTCCATCAACAACGATAACGCCGTGATTATGTTTGTTACCCTGGCCCTCTGGTTGATGGTTAAGCTGGCGGATCGGCAAGGTAGAAAGGGGAAAGAGGGGATGGGTCTGCCGCTTTACCTCCCGGCTCTATTGGGCCTGCTCATCGGCTTGGGCAGCCTGAGTAAACTTTATGCGTTGGGCCTTTTGCCGCTGGCCGGTTTACTCTTTCTCTGGTTGGCCCTGGATAAAAAACTCGGGACACGCAAAACATTTTACACCTCTCACTTCTGGCGTAACTTGCTTCTTTGGAACTTGACAATGCTGGCCGTCGTCGCTGTTGTGGCTGGCTGGTTCTATCTCCGCAACGCGCTGCTCTACAACGGCGACTTTCTGGCCCTCCAGGTGATGCGCGACACCGCCGGTCAACGGGACAAAATCCCCTCCCTGGCCACCCTGCGCGCCGAGTTTGAAGGCTTCCGCATTGCCTACTGGGCACTCTTTGGCGGGGTCAACATCCTGGCCGATAATTGGCTTTACACCGCGTTGGATTGGATTTCGCTGATAGCAGTGACTGGGGTTGTCGTATTTATTGTGACACGTATCACGTATCACGTATCACGTGTCACGTTTTACGTTTCAAAAAATATTGAGCAAATCTCGCTGCCCACTTTTGCCTTGCTCCTGGCCTGGTATGGCATTATGGTCGCCGGTTTTATTGTATGGAATCTAACCCAACCCGCCGGGCAGGGCCGCCTGCTCTACCCGGCCATTGCCGCTATCTCCGCCCTGGGCATGCTGGGCTTAACCTGGTGGCTGCCGTCCGGCGGACAAAGGGCAGTCGCCCTGGGCTATAGCGTGGCCCTGTTTGGGTTTGCGCTGGCTGCGTCATTTTTGTATATAGTACCTGTCTATGCGAAACCGGCTATTTTGACCGAAGCCGACCTGCCCGCAGATTTACAGCCGGTCAACCTGGTGTACGACGGCAAAGTACGCCTGTTAGGCTACCAACTTCCGGTCAAAACCGTCCGCCCGGCAGAAACCTTACCTCTCACCCTCTACTGGCAACTGTTGGAACCGGCTGACCTGGATTACAGCATTTTTATTCACCTGTTGGGCCGGCAGCGCCAGGTCATTGGCCAGCTTGACACCTATCCCGGCGGCGGCCAATGGCCCACTACCCTGCTTTCTCCCGGCGATATTCTGGCCGATGCGTATCAAGTGCCCATTATGCCTGAAGCCGAGTTGAACCATGCTCCCACCCGCCTGCTGATTGCGGCCGGTATCTACGATTGGCGCGAACCGGGCTGCCCCGGTAAACTGGCCGTCAACGCCGACGGCCAGCCGGTTGAACCCATCATCGCCAGCGCCAAACTGATTCCCTGGCAGTGGCCCACACCCGACCGCTCCGATCCTCCTGTTGATTTTTTGGATAAAGCCAGCCTGTTAAGTTACCAAATTGCCACCGACCAGCAAACCCTCACGCTCACCTGGCAAGCCAACCAGCCCCTTGCAGCCGACTACACCATCTTTATTCAAGCCTGGCGAATCACGCCGCCCCCAGAACAGGCCGCCGGTTTCGACGGCCCGCCTGTGCAGGGCGCTTACCCCACCTCGCTCTGGGCGCCCGGCGAAATCATTGTAGACTCGCACCCCCTTGACTTGTCCAACTTGCCACCGGGCGAGTACAATCTGCGCGTCGGTCTCTACAATCCCGCCACTGGCGAGCGCCTGCCCGCTTTTGGGCCGGACGGCCTGCTGCCGGATTACGCGGTTAAAGTAGGCGTGGTGCAAGGGGTAAGCCAGGAATGAGTAAAATACCAGGCAATACAAAGTACAAAATACACCTCACGCTTTACCTGCCCCTCCTTCTTATCCTCTTCATCTTCACCATGCTCACGCTTTACAACTCCATCCTCCTGCCGCTGGGTGAAGCCGCCGACGAAACCGACCACGTTCAATATCTGCGTTTTGTCGCCCGCACCGGCCATCCTCCGCTGAGCGAGATCGAACGGGACGAAGCCGGTTACAAGGGCGGCCTGGCCCCGCTTTACTACTGGCTCACCGCCTGGCCCATCGCCCTAGTGGGAGAAGACACGCCGCCCGATATTCGCCGGGTTGACGCCCGCCCGGAGCGCCACATTCCCACCGACGGCCTGGGTATCAATCACGTTCTCCACACCCTGGACGAACAGTGGCCCTGGCGCGGGCAAATCCTGGCCTGGCATTTGATCCGTTTTCTCTCTCTGCCGATGGCCTGGCTGACCATCATTGCCACATACGCTTTGACCCGCCGCCTGCTGCCGGAGCAAAAAGTTATCGCCGTTGGCGCGGCAGCCTTTGTGGCTTTTTTGCCCCGTTTTGTCATCAGCAGCGCCGTTATCAACGACGACAACCTGGTTTTCGCCCTGGTCGCCCTCCTGCTCCTGGTTCAGGTAATCATCCTGCAGGGCGATCGCCGGCCCGCCACTTTTGCCCTCTTGGGCGCGCTCTTTGGCCTTTCCCTGGTTGCCAAATATTTCTCCCTCATTCTCATTCCCGAAATCATCTTCACGTTGTTCATATTTTTGACAGGTAGCAGGGTAGCAAGTAGCAAGGTAGCCGGTAGCAGAGTAGCAGGAGAAACACAACGATCTGTCCCCTTCTCCTCTCTCCTCTCTCTTCTCTTTTCTCTCTCCTCTAAACTCCTCCCCTTCCTGATCGCTCTGCTGCTGACCGCAGGCCCGTGGTTCGTTTTCATCCTGCTCCGCTTCAACCGCATCAACGACCTCGGCCTTTTACCCGGCCTGGCCGCCTCGTTGGGCGAGCCGCAAATCACCGAGGGGCTGGTCGGCCTGTTTTCCGGCCAATCGGTGCGGCCGCCCGCGGCCACCTACTCTCTGCTTGAATGGCTCGGCCTGCTCTATCGCTCTTTCTGGTTTGAATACGGCTGGATGCAAATTTTTACCCCGCCCTGGGTCTATATCCTGTATACTCTATTTTTGCTCCTGGCCCTGATCGGGTTAACCCGGAAAATCAAGATTTACCAAAAAAGCAATCAGGGGAGCAAATCAGGCCCCAAGCTACCCGCATTACGCACAGCTTTTTACATTTTACACTCGCGTCCAATAGCCGTTCTCCTCTGCCTGCATTTGTTTCTCTTTATCATTGTCCTGCTAGCCCGCTACGTTCTCAGCGCCACCATTGACACCGGCCAGGGTCGTCATCTTTATCCGGCCCTGCCCGTCATTGCCTGCCTCGTCGCTCTCGGCCTGGCCCATTTACGCCTTAGAAAACAATCCGCCGCATCAAGCAATGGTTTCTCTTTCTCCTCTCTCACCTCTCCCTTCTCCCTTCTGCTCACCGTCTACGGCCTGTTGTGTGTCTTCATCCTGCAACCATCCTTCTTCATCCTCCCCCATTACCTTCCTCTCCCCATCACCATCACCCCGCCGGCTGAGCTGCCGATCACCTACCGCCAAGCCGCCCAACTTCCTGCCGGTTTCTCCCTGGCCGGTTTCGACGTTGCCCCCACGGCATCGGCCGGTCATACTCTGCCCGTTACGCTTTACTGGACAGTTGAAAAAGAAGTAAACCAAGATTTTCTGGTTTCACTCTGTCTGCAAGATGATGGCGGTCGCCCGGCAGCCTGCTGGCGCGGCCACTTTGTCAATGGACGCTATCCCGCCCGCGCCTGGGAAACCGGCGATACGCTGGCCGACACCATTTTTATACCTATTCCTGCCTGCCATCATCTCAACGCTAAAACGTATCAACTGCATCTTAAGGTGTGGCCCCTAGCCCTTAACTCGCCTACGCCAGTATTGGCAGAATCGCCCAGCCTGGCCCAAACTTTTACCGAACCCCATTTGGTTATTCAAGCTACCGACTCGTTTACAGATTTACTCCAAACCGTCGAGTTATGGCGTAACAATCAGCGTCTCACCACTCCGGTTAGCCTGAAAATGAATGAAGCCATAGCGTACATTGCTTATGCTGCCTACAATAACAACCCGGTTCCAACTTTTGAGCACACTCTCCAAAATCCCCCCTGGCGGCCTGTCCCTCAACTTAATACGCCCCTCTACCTTCCTTGCGCCGATGGCCCGACCCCCTATGCCCATTTGGCCCATTTCATCGCCGCCCCCACTCTGCCCAACGGAACCTACCAGGCTGTCTCAGATACTTTTTTGCCCAGCCTCACCCTCTCCCTCCGAGACCGTGTTTTGGCCCCCCTCACCTCCACCTTAACCTTCAGTCACACCCTTGCCCCCCTCTCCCTACAACTTTCTGACCAACCATCCCTTGATCTTGGCCAAATCTCCACATCCGCCCCTCCCCCTACTCCTTACTCCCTCCTCCCTTCTGCCTCCCCGCTCCCCCTAACCGTTCGCTGGCAAGCCCACCGCTGGATGGCCGACCCGCTGATCATCTCCCTCAAACTGCTGGATAAGGATTTTATGGTTGGCGGCGAGCGCGTCACCGTTTTGGGCGACCGCTACCCCAATGTATTATGGACGCCCACCGAAATTGTCGAAGAAACCTACTCCCTTCAACTTGAACCGGACACGCCCCCCGGCCTCTACCAACTCGAACTCAGCCTGCTCCGGCAGGACAAAAACCTACCTGATGGCTTTGAATACCTGCCTATCATCAACGACCAGGAAACTTTGGCCCTCCAAGATACTTTGAGACATAACCTCTACCCCCTCACCCTCCGCCTCCTCGACCCGGCCCACGATTCCCCGCCGCCTTATCCCCTCTCCGCCCAACTCGGCGAGTCTATCCAACTAACCGGCTATGATTTACTACCCAAATCAGAAATCGTAAATCTAAAATCTAAAATTGAATTGGCGCTTTACTGGCAAAATACCGACCCCATTCCCGCCGACTACACCATTTTCACCCAACTGCTCGGCCCGGATGGGCAGGTGTGGGCGCAGTGGGACAATCCGCCCCAGGCCGGCCGTTATCCCACCACGGCCTGGCTCAAAAATGATACCGTGGTTGATCGCTACACCCTGACTCTCCGCGAAGGCGCACCGCCCGGCGAATATCGCCTGCTGGTGGGCATGTATGATCCCGCTGCCGGCCACCGGCTGCCGGTCACTCTGGCCGGCCAACCTCAACCTGACCACGCTGTTCAGATAACCACGCTGCTCCTGACGCCCTGATACAACCCGGCGCTTACTTTGGTAATTCAATTCGATTGTGCTAAAATCTGACCAGGTTAAACTAAAGAGGCAAGCGGCCCGCTGAAACAAGAGCGGCCCCCACTTTTGCCATGAGCTACGGTCAACCGGAAAAACTGTCTGCAGAAGAAGAAAATAAACTGGCCCGAAGAGGAGCTTGTTTAGCGGTGGTGGTACTGCCCATGATTTGCTGCTGTCTCTTTGGGCTTTTCACTTCCTATACTACTGACGGCAGAATTCTGGCTTCAAAGTTTTTTCTTTACAGCACTTATCACGGGAACATCATCGGTTTTGTGGGATTTTCAGATATTGCTAAATCAAGCTGCGCGTTGGACCGTTTAACCCCCAAACCCAGTTCATACGATAAAGATCAATACGCGCTGGAAACGCGGTATCGCAACAACTTAAGAATATACCGCAAATACTGGCAAGAATTGAAGAAAAATGGAGGGGACCCCGGCGAGTATCCCCTTCCTACGCATCTCCCCCAAACCTTTGCCCAAGCAAAGGCTAAATACTGTCGCTAATGAAAACAACCGTCACCCCGTCCCTCAAAAATATTGCCGTAATGACCGGCGGCGGCGATGCCCCCGGCCTTAACGCCGTGATCCGGGCCGTGGTCATCACCGCCCTCAACTACGGCTGGCAATGTTACGGCATCCGCGATAGTTACGATGGCCTGTTGGCCCCGGCACGATACCCCAACGGCGGCCTCATTCACCTGACCCGCGAAGCGGTGCGTGGCATCACGCATCTGGGCGGCACCATTTTAGGCACCACCAACAAAGGCAACCCTTTTGAATACCCTATGCCCGGCTCGGATGGTCAACTTCAACTCAAAGACCGCTCAGACGAATTGATTGCAGCCTTCAAACAACACCAACTGGATGTGCTGGTGGCCATTGGCGGCGACGGCGCGCTCTCCATTGCCCATACCCTCTCCCAAAAGGGTCTGGCCGTAATGGGCGTGCCCAAAACCATTGACAACGACCTGGCCCCAACCGCCGTCACCTTTGGCTTTGATACCGCCGTCTCCTTTGCCACCGAGTGCATTGACCGCCTGCACGCTACCGGTCACGCCCACAGCCGCATTATGGTGGTCGAAGTGATGGGCCGGCACGCCGGTTGGATTGCCCTGCATGCCGGCGTGGCCGGCACCGCCGATGCCATCCTCATCCCGGAAATTCCATACGACCTCAACCGGGTAGTGGCCAAAATCAAAGCCCGCCGGCAAGAGGGGCATCATTTTTCCCTGGCAGTGGTGGCCGAAGGAGCGCGGCCCACAGCGGGAACGGTTTCTATGGTGGAGCGGCCCGGCGGGGTCAAACGGCTGGGCGGTATCGGCCAAAAGGTAGCCGAGGAGTTACAGGCCCTCACCGGTCAGGATGCCCGGGCGGTGGTGTTGGGCCATCTCTTGCGGGGCGGCACGCCAACGGCTTTTGACCGCCTCATTTCCTTGCGTTTTGGCGCAGCAGCCGTACGTGGCTTGGCCGCGGGACATCGTAACGTCATGGTCGCCCTGGACTCGCCTGGCGTGCGTTACGTGCCCCTGGCCGAAGCCACCAAACAAATCAAATTAGTGCCCCTGGACAGCGACCTCATCCAGACCGCCCGCGAATTGGGCATCTGTTTGGGAGATTGATGACCGAGGACTCTGCTAATGGGCATATCTGCGCCGTAACCACCACCGACCAATGACGCACCCAAAAAAATATGATTGACCACGCCTTGATGAACTACACAAGGCCCTGACAAAAGGAAAGGATTACGTTTGAATGAAAGTTTTAGTCACCGGCGGGGCCGGTTACATTGGCAGCATTGTGGCCGCAGACCTATTGCGGGCCGGACATACCGTAACCATCTTCGATAGCCTCATCCATGGCTACCGGGCCGCTATACCCCAAGAGGCTCGTTTTGTGCAAGGCGACCTGCTGGATGAAAAGGCGTTGCAGCAGGTATTGGCTGAAGACAATTTTGAAGCAGTGCTTCACTTTGCGGCCTTCATCGAAGCCGGAGAATCAATGCGCCAGCCGGGTGAATATTTTGGCAACAACGTGACCGGCAGCCTCAACTTGATTGAAGCGGTAGTAAGACACAACGTGCCCCGTTTTGTTTTTTCATCCACGGCCGGGATTTATGCCGGCAAGGATACCCCTCTGACCGAGGATGACCCCACCGGCCCAGCCAACGTTTACGGCCAGACCAAACTGATGATCGAGCAAATATTGAGCTGGTACCACCGACTTTACGGTTTGCGCTATGCGGCCCTGCGTTACTTTAATGCCGCCGGGGCCTTACCTTCCGGCGAGCGCGGCGAGGCTCACGAGCCGGAAACCCATCTCATCCCCAATATTCTCCGGGTGCCGTTGGGCCAACAAGAAAAATTCACGCTGTTTGGCAACGACTACCCCACCCCCGACGGCACCTGCATCCGCGACTACATTCACATTCTTGACCTCAGTTCTGCCCACCTGCTGGCCCTGGAGGCGCTTGATAAACGGGAAAAGATGATCTATAACCTGGGCAACGGGGCCGGGTATTCCAACCTGCAAGTGCTGGAAACGGCCCGCCGCGTTACCGGCCACCCCATCCCCACCGAGTTTACCCCGCGCCGGCCCGGGGACGCTCCGGCCCTGGTGGCCGACTCAAGCCGCATTCGCCAGGAATTAGGCTGGACGCCCCAATACCCTGACCTGGAAACCATTATCAGCCACGCCTGGCAGTGGCACAAAACGCATCCTCAGGGGTACAAAACCTGATGACCAGGCCGCAAACCCTCATCATCGGCAGCTTGGCCGCCCTGGCTGCGGGCATTTTTGCCCTCATGCTTTGCGCCATTTTGATCATGCTCAAAAACCCGCCGTCCCAGGCCGAGCCGCCCGCCGTGGTGGCCCAACCACTTCCCGCTACTTCTACCACCGCGCCCACCGGCACGTCAACCCCGCCGCCAACGGCCACCGCCGGCCAAACGGCCCTGCCCACGCCCACCGGCACCCCGGTAATTTCCCAAACTACCACTCCCACCCCTCGCCCCACCGCGGTCAATTGTATTCACGATATTGCCAATTTTGAAGCCAGCGGCCTGATCACCAATAAAGAGGTGCAAGCCTATTTACGCCAAACGATTCCGGTAGAACATCTTGACCATTGCCTAAAGATCAGATACGTTGACCGGCTCACGGACGTGCAAGCCACCCCCGCCTCAGGACGTTTTATGCCCCTCATCCGCTGGATTTCCGTGTATCCCGTGGCCGGGGGGTATGCCGGTCCCGCCGAAATTCTGGATACGCTGGTCCACGAAATAGGCCACAACGTGCACTACAACATGCGCGTAGATGACCTGGAATTGGCCAATCAATGGGACGAATTACACCAGCAAAACGCCGGCTTTGTTACCGCCTACGCCTCCACCGACGAGTTTGAGGATTTTGCCGAATCATACTGGGCTTACGTGCGCCAGCCGCAAATGTTGCTGCTGTACAACCCCAGCAAATATGAGTTCATGCGCTTTCATGTTTTTGCCGGGCAGGAATATCCGCGCTAATTCTGTCCCCCTGCCCTCATTCAGGCTACGCCCCTCTCTGCTGGGGGACGAATAAAATAGGAGAAACATAACCATGGATGCCCAACTCAAACTATCTTCCTGGATTGACTTCAAACTTGGCACCTGGCTGGCCAATAAGCTGACCAAATTTGTGGAGTCGCGCACCCCACCCGATTTGCGCATGATAGATATGGCCGCGGCCTACGAGCAGGCCCAATGCCTGTACGTGGCCGCCAAGCTGAAGGTGGCCGACAGCCTGGCCCAGGGGCCAAAAGATGCTGACACGCTGGCCCGCGAACTCAAGGTTCAGGCCGACCCTTTGGATCGAGTTTTGCGCTACCTGCATGAGTTGGGCGTTTTTGAGCAGGATAGCGCCGGCCGTTACACCTTATCAAAGGTTTCCGAATTTCTGCTATCAGACCATCCCCAATCGCAACGAGAGTTTATCATTCTGTCCGGCGAAGAGGCCTATGCCGCCTGGGGCAATCTGCTGCACGCCGTGGAAACCGGCGGCAACGCTTTTGCCCACACCCACGGCATGCGCTTTTTTGACTATCACCACAGCCATCCAGAGTATGCCCAAATATTCGACCGGGCTATGCTTTCGGTTAGCGCGCTGCCGGACCAGGCCGTGGCGGCGGATTATGATTTTTCGCCGTATCACACCGTGGTTGACCTGGGTGGGGGCCGGGGGAATTTGTTGCGACAAATCACCAGCCGATACCCCTTGGTGCAGGGCATTCTTTTTGATACACCCTTTGTGCTTACGGAAGAATTCAGGGCACAATGGCATCAGGCTGGATTTAGCGAGCGGATAAAATTACAGGCCGGCGATTTTTTCGAGTCAATTCCCACCCCTGCCGACGCCTACCTGGTTAAAGACGTCATCCACAACTGGCCCGACGACAAGGTTCTGCAACTCTATCAAAATATCCATCGCCACATGCAGCCAGAAGCCAAATTATTAGTGGCTGAAATGGTCATTGCCGCTGGCGACCCGCTGCGACGGGTCAAATTGAACCTGGATGTCAATATGCTGATCATCCATAATGGCCGCGAGCGCACCGCCGACCAACACCGCCAACTTTTAACCGAGGCGGGTTTTAAGCTGGCCAGAATTGTGCCCACCCGTTCAATCCTTTCGGTCATAGAGGCAGAGCAGGCCTAAAAGGAGATAAAGTGAAAAACATTGAACTTCCCCTCAGTATGTATAATCTAACCGGTGCTCAATACAAAGAGTTGTGGCAGGCCGCCGGGCCAATAGAGATCAAAGGAGAATCCTGCCGATCTTGCGCCCGGGTTTAATTCTTTTTTTCGGGAAAGTTTATCTTTTTGGGAAAGAGTGGTATAATTTGAAGTATATTATGTCTACACAAGCAGGGTGCAGCACGGTGAGGTGAACGATGCGGGGACAATGTTTTAAAAAATTGCTTCAACTGGGAGTGGTGTTCAGCCTGGCGCTTATTCTATTAATTGGCTTGGCCCTATCAGTGCAGTGGGCCGACCAGGCCCAGGCCCGGCCCCTGGCCGGGCAAACACCCCAACCCTCTCCCACCCCGGTGCCGCGCGGTAAAAACCTTTTTTATAACGGCAGTTTTGAATTAGGCTACTATCCGGTGCCGGAGTTGGGATTTGAGCCTGATGAAATCGGCAATATTCCCCATTATTGGGGCTGGTTCAAAAGCAATACTTTTGGCAAATACGATATTGACAACAATGAAGGCTTTCGGCTGGTATGCCCGGAGGATGAAGAACTACTTTGGGGCAGTTTTAATGCCCTGGCCGTTTATATGCAATCCACCGATCAGGCCGACGCCCGCTTAGGCATTTATCAAACGGTTGACGTGGTGCCCGGTAAAGATTACCTCTTTTCTATCAGCGGCACCATTCAGGCGCAATCTGGAGCAAGCTCGCCCGATATTAACCATAGAGTGCAACTTGCCTTTGACCACACCGGCGGCACCGACTGGACAGCCATCCCCTTTGAAGAGTGGACGATTTTGCCCTGGCGCGAGCAACTGCTTGAGTTCAGCCTTTCCGGCCCGGAGGACCCGGATTTAGCCCAGGTAGAAAGTTTTTACACTACAGTCAGGGCGCGCTCCAACAAGATGACGGTCTTTATTGCGGCCTGGCGGAGATGGGCTAACTGGCGTTCTGGTGTTTTTACGTTTGACTGCGCTTACCTGGTGCCCCTGGACCAAATAGACCCTTACACGTTGACCCTCATCTTGACCGAGTACTCAACTACCGACGTAGACGTAGTGGTAGAATCATCACCCATGGCCGTGCGGCCCGATGCGGCTCCAACCCCCGCCCCAGGCGCTACCCCGGCCGCAGCCCCGGCGGTGGCTCCCGCCGAACCGGCCCCCCACCCCATTGACATTCCCGATAGTGGTGGCATCCTGGAAACCAAACGCAATACCCTATTGTTTATAGCCGCCGCGATAGTGATTATCGTTGGGCTGGTAGGGGCAGGCATTTGGAATATCCGGCGACAAAAACGGCAGAACTAATTGTTTAATAGACCTGGCGGGTTTCAAAAACCGGCCAGGTTTTAATAGGTAAATACGTCAACTAACGCGCCTTGGCCATCCCTGAGAAAAGCCGTATCCGAGTCGTTGTTCCACACACTCTCGCCGGAAAACCCCCAGTATAACTCGGTAGCCGTATTCTGGCCCTGCCCTGAGTAGAGACGAAAACTATTCCCCGGCAAAACCTCAAAATTGTCAAACGTATAAATATGATTGGCCTCATCTTTTAAGGTATAGCCCCTCATCTGAACCTGCTGGCTACTTTGATTGGCAATCTCAAGCCACTCCCCATTAGGATTCTCCTTATCGCTGCCCGGCGCATCGGCATGGATGTCAACGATTTTTAAACCGACATCCGACCCGGCCCACAACCCCCGTCCCGCTTCACGAGCCTCACGTTCAGCCTCCCGAAACTGTTCTTCGTACCTTACGTTCGGCGGCACGGTAAAAGCGTTGGCAAAGCCCTCTTTTAGCATTGTTAGGTTGACCATTGTCCCTTCCACCCAGATGTAGGCCAGGGTGCGACCATATTTGTCAAAGGTCTCCTGATCAAATTCAAGCTGGGCCTCTTTGCCACCAACCAATTGCCGATTGGCCTCGGTGGCTTCTTGATAGTACGGCTGGTCTCGCTCCGGGGTGTTGATGCCAATGTAGCGCACTCTACGACCATCGGTCAGTTCGATGGTGTCGCCATCTACCACCTGGGCCACGGTAGCGGTTTCCAGATCGGCAGGTTGAGTGGGCCCGTCACCAGGTGGGATAGATGTTGGTTCCGGCGTTACATCACTACCAAAAGAGCAGGCTAAAATGGCAATCAGCAGCAGAATAATAAAGCCAAACAGTCTATATGTGGAATGCATCACAATCCTCCTGAATAACCGAACAAAAGTTCCGCTTTTGTGACGGCAATTTTAACAGATGGGCTCCTGAAAGTCAAAGGTATCAAGTTGGCGGGCGCATTCGGAATCGTTGTCGTTGGTCTAGAGTCGTGATATACTAATTGTGCCTGAAGAACAGAAGAACAGGTAAACCTCCGGGTCAACGCCAGAAGATATATGCCCAAACAAGTCTTGCGCTAGGTTGAGCAATTATGAATATTAAATTAGCTTACGGCAAAACCGGCCTCGGCCTGACCTTGCCCGACAATCTGAATGTAACCATTGTTGAGCCAAAATTCGTGCCGGCCCTGCCCGACCCTCACGCGGCCTTGCGCGAGGCGCTTCGCGCACCTATTGACTCACCGCCTTTGCGCGAATTGGTCGAACCCGCTGACCAGGTAGCCATTGTTTTTTGCGACATCACCCGGCCTGCGCCGAGTCACCTGCTGATTCCGGCAGTGCTGGCCGAGTTACCCCACGTGCCTCAGCCAAACATTACCTTGTTCAATGCCACCGGCACGCACCGCCCCAACACCAAGGCCGAATTGCGCGGCATGCTGGGCCACGACCTGGTAGATACCTATCGTATCGTTCAAAATAACGCCTTTGACCAATCTACCCAGACGCATCTGGGCGTTACCAGTTGGGGCAATGAGATTTGGGTTAACCGCGAGTTTGCCGCGTGTGACAAAAAAATCTTGACCGGTTTCATTGAACCGCATTTTTTCGCCGGATTTTCCGGCGGCGGCAAAATGGTGATGCCGGGCATGGCCGGCCAACAAACCGTGTTGCGCAATCATAGCGCCCAAATACTCAAAAACCCCAACGCCACCTGGGGCGTCACCTGGGGCAATCCGCTCTGGGAAGAAGTGCGTGAGGTCGCCCTCACAGTCAAACCCACCTTCATTCTGCATGTGGCCCTCAACCGCGATAAACAGGTGACAGCGGTGTTTGCCGGTAACTTTGATACTGCCCATACCGCCGGCTGCGCCTTTGTTAAACAAACGGCCATGGCCGCCGTGCCGCAGCCCTTTGACATTGTGATCACCACCAACTCCGGCTACCCGCTCGACCTCAACCTGTACCAGTCGGTTAAAGGCATGAGCGCGGCCGCGCAGGTGGTCAAACCGGGCGGCAGCATTATCATCGCCGCCGATTGTTGGGACGGTATTCCCGACCACGGGCTGTACGGTCAGCTTTTACGCGCTGCCAGCAGTCCACAAGAACTGCTGGAGACCATCTTGGCCCCCGGTTTTCTCAAGCAAGACCAGTGGCAGGCTCAAATTCAGGCCCAAATCCAGCTTAAAGCTAACGTGTACGTGCGCAGCGATAACCTGACCGACACGCAAATTAAAATGGCCCTGCTCAAACCCTGTCCTTCAATTGAGGCCACGGTGAGCGAATTACTAAAAAAATATGGTCCCCAGGCGAGCATCTGTGTTTTACCCGAAGGGCCGCAGACGATACCTTATGTAAAGTCATAACTGCTTATCGGGGTGGAAATTTTTTGCCAGCCTGGTCGTCCTAATTTTAACAGAAATTAGAAAGGTCATAGTCATGAACATCATCACCTTAATTAAACAGGTGCCCGACATCTCCCAACTTTCATCTACTGTTGATGCCATAACATTGATGAATAAAGGGGAGGCTAAAGTCGTTAACCCGTGGGACGAATATGCGCTTGAAGCGAGTATTCGACTAAAGGAAACGCATGGCGGCAAAGTGACCGTCTTGAGCGTGGGTAAACCCACTGCCATTGAGGCGCTGAAAACAGGACTGGCGATGGGCGCCGACGAGGCTATGCTGATTTCAGACCCGGTTTTGGAGGGTGGTGATAGTTTGTCCACGGCGCGCGTATTGGCGGCCGCGATCAATAAGGTGGGCGATTATGACCTGATTGTGGCCGGACGTTCGGCGGTTGATGACAATATGTCAGCGACAGCTATCCAGGTAGCCGCCCTTTTGGATATTCCTCCACTGGCCTATGTAGCCGCCATCACCAAGATTGATCCTATCGCCAAAACAATTACCGTGCGACGCTTAACCGAAGGCGGCTATGAAACGGTCAGCAGCAAGCTGCCGGCGGTGTTGAGTGTGGTTAAGGAGATCAATCAACCGCGTTTGCCCAGCTTTATGGGGATACGAAAGGCAGCCAAAGCCGCTATCCCTACCTGGGGCCTGGCTGATTTGGGACTGGAGGCCGGTCAGGTAGGCGCAGCCGGCGCCAGGGTTACATGGGAGGTAAGTTTAACGCCGGTACGTGAGGCTGCGGTTGAAACGATTGCCGGTTCCCCGGCCGACGCCGCCAGGGTTTTGGTTGACAAACTCTTGGCTGAAAAAGTGATATAAGGTTAAAACAAAGGGGTTATTATGTCGAATAATGTTTTGGTGTGGATTGAACAAACTGACGGTCAGGTACCCTCGGTGGCCTGGGAGTCGCTTGGGGTGGCGCGGCGCATAGCCGCTGCGCTGGCGGGTCGGTGTATGGCGATTGTTTTGGGGGAGCAGGTCAATGAATTGGCCGAACAAGCGGTTCGCTATGGCGCTAACAGCGTCTTGGTCGCTAATGATGTTACCTTGAAACATTTTCGGACCGAGCCATACACGGCCATTATCCGGCCACTGGTTCAAAAATATGAACCGGCTCTTATCATCATGGGGGCCAGCACGGCAGGCTTAGAATTAGCGCCTTATCTGGCGGCTAAATTAGGGGTAGGCCTGGCTTCAGAGTGTATCGCGGTCAATATTGAGCAGGGTCATCTGGTGGCGACCCGTCCCGCCCTGAGCGGCAACTTGTTAGCCAAAGTTACTTTTGGCGAGGCTCACCCCCATATCATCACCATCTGTGATCATGTTTTTCCCCGACCCGAGGGCAATCCCAGCCAAGCCGGTGAGATCATCGCCATTCCGCCGGTCATGGCTGAAGAGGAGATTGTTAACAAAATAGAGAGCTTTGAACCCACGACGACGCTTAGTCTAACTGAGGCGGGAACTATCGTGTCGGGGGGGCGTGGGGTAGGCAGCGCAGACGGTTTTACGGTCATCCAGGAGTTGGCCGATGTTTTGGGTGGAGCCGTGGGGGCCAGTCGAGCGGTGGTGGATGCCGGATGGTTGCCTTATGCCTACCAGGTGGGCCAGAGCGGCAAAACCGTACATCCCAATCTTTATATCGCTTGCGGCATTTCCGGCTCAATTCAGCACTTGGCCGGCATGAAGAGTGCAAAAGTGATTGTAGCCATTAATAAAGACCCGGATGCCACTATTTTTCAATATGCTCATTATGGTCTTGTCGGCGACCTGTTTGCATACGCGCCGGCCCTAACCAAGGAGTTACGGCAACGTTTGGGGAAGTAAAATATGCTCACCTCGCTAGAAAAAATTCTTTTTATTGTGGCCGTATTCATTTCTTTGTACTTTACCTACGTGAATTTTGGCCGGATGTTTAAAATTATCTGGCGTGGGCAGAGCCGACTCAGTCTCGACCATTTTTGGCGCCGGTTGGGGGATGGTTTAATGGCGTTGAGCGTGCAAGGCCGGATGATTTACCACCGTCCGTTCACCTATTTTTTTCACTTTTTGGTGGTGTGGGGCTTTCTTTACTATCTTTTGGTGAATGTGGCAGCTGTATTTGAGGGGTACATCTCCGGTTTTCGTTTTTTGGGGACTGGTTTAGCCGGAAATATCTACCGCCTGTTAACCGACATCCTGAGCTTGAGCGTGTTGGCCGGGATGGCTTTTTTTGTGATTCGCCGTTTTCTGGCTAAAGACCCGGCCCTGACTTATCAGCCTAATGTCAAACTCCATCCCCTGGCATGGTCTGGTATCTTTAAAGACTCGCTGATTGTGAGCGGTTTCATTGTGGGGCATGTCGGTTTCCACTTTTTAGACACCTCATTTCTAGTGGCGCTGGAAGGCGGCAATTCTTGGCAGCCCGGCGCTAATTTCGTCGCTCACCTGTGGCGTGGACTTTCACCAACCCTGTTGGAAACCGGCTGGCATGTCAGTTGGTGGCTGGCTTTTGGCCTGATTTTGGCTTTTTTGCCCTATTTTCCCTATAGCAAGCACATCCACCTGCTGATGGGGCCTTTCAACTTTGTGACCCGCCCGCCCCGCAAAATATGGGGCGGGCTGCCGCCCCTTAATTTTGACGACGAAACCGTTGAACAATTTGGCGCGACGCGCTTAACCGACCTGGACCAAACCCATCTGGTTGACGCTTTTGCGTGTATTATGTGCAATCGCTGTCAAGACGTTTGCCCCGCCTATCTGACCGGCAAAGAATTATCGCCCGCGGCCCTGGAAATCAATAAACGCTATTATATTCGGGAAAATATGGGGCAATTGGCTACCCCTGGACACGACCCGCGCCCTCTCTTGGAATACGCCCTGAACCAGAGCGCTGTCTGGGCCTGCACCACTTGCGGCGCTTGTGTGGAAGTATGTCCGGTAGGTAATCAGCCTATGGCCGACATTTTAGCGGTGCGGCGGCAGCAAGTTTTGATGGAAAGCGCTTTTCCGTATCAACTCAAAGGCGCTTTTACCGGAATGGAGCGAAATAACAACCCCTGGCAAATGTCAGAGAATCGTCTCAGTTGGGCCAATTCACTCGATTTTCACGTGCCAACGGTGGCCGAAAATCGTGATTTTGAAATCCTTTTTTGGGTGGGCTGCGCCGGCGCCTTTGACCCTGACGCCCAAAAAATTAGCCGGGCTATCGCCGCCGTGCTCCGCGCGGCCGGGGTCAACTTTGCCGTGTTAGGCCAACAAGAAGCCTGCACGGGGGATATAGCCCGCCGGGCAGGTAATGAATATCTTTTTGCGCAAATGGCTCAAAAAAATATTGAGCTACTCAATGAAATTGGCGCGGATAAGAAGACTATTATAACCGGCTGCCCGCACTGCTTGCATACCCTGGGCCAAGAATATGCCGACTTTGGCGGCCATTATGTGGTGCGCCATCACACCCAATTTATCGCGGAATTGATACAAAACGGCAGGCTCAAATTGACACGCCAAACACCCGAAAAAATCACTTTCCACGACCCTTGCTATCTGGGGCGGTATAGCCGTGAGTATCATGCCCCGCGTGAGATACTGGCGAAAACAGGCGCGACTTTAGTAGAAATGAATCACGCCAAAAGCGACTCTTTTTGTTGTGGCGCCGGGGGCGGACAAATGTGGAAAGAGGAAGAGCATGGCGCGCAGGCGGTCAATATGCATCGTTATCTCGAGGCGGCGGCTACCGGCGCTGAAACCCTGGCGGTAGGGTGCCCTTTTTGCGGCCGCATGCTCAAAGATGCCGGTACCACCGGAGGGACACCGTCACTGAAGATTCAGGATGTGGCCGAGCTTGTAGCTACCCAAATTTAGAGAGGTAAAATATGACCCCCTATCAAAAAGTAACCCCCACCGTAGTGGCCGCCCTCCGCGCCATTGTCGGTGAGAAGAACGTCATTTACGACGACGCCGAGAAGCTGGCCAATTATGCGCACGATGAAGTGGCCGATACCAGCCTGGCGCATATGCCCGAAGTGGTGGTCAAACCCAACAGTGCGGCGGAAATCGCGGAGATTATGAAGCTGGCCAACCGGGAGCTGATCCCGGTGACGCCGCGCGGCGCAGGCTCAGGCCTGTCAGGCGGGGCGGTGCCGGTTTACGGCGGCATCGTCTTGTCGGTGGAGCGGATGAATCGCATCCTGGAAATTGACCGCGCCAATATGACCGTGACGGTTGAGCCGGGCGCGGTGACAAATGCCATTAACGAGGCCATTGCCCCGGATGGTTTGTTCTACGCGGGTTATCCGATGAGCGTGGAGACCTGCTTCATCGGCGGGAACGTGGCGGAGAACGCCGGCGGCGGCAAGGCCATTAAGTATGGCGTGACCGGCCGGTACGTGCTGGGCCTGGAAGTGGTTTTGCCAACGGGTGAAATTGTCGAAATGGGCGGCAAGCGGGTTAAGGATGTGACCGGCTACAACCTGGTACATTTGCTGGTCGGCTCGGAGGGAACGCTGGGTATTTTCACCAAAATTATCTTAAAATTACTGCCGTTGCCAACGGCCAAGGTTGATTTGCTGGTGTTGTTCAAAGATGTGCCTATGGCTATCGCTATGGTGCCCGAGATTATGACCAACGGGCGCATCATCCCCACCGCCATTGAGTTTATGGATAAGCTCTCTGCGCAAACAACATGCAAGTATTTGAACGAGGAATTTCCCTACGAGCAGGCGGGCGCGCTGCTGCTGATTGAGGTGGACGGCAACAGCCAGGAACAAGTGGAACGGGACTATGAAACCATTGCTGAATTGTGCCTGGAACACGGCGCGATTGACGTGTTTGTGGCCGACAATTTTACGAAGCAGGAACGTGTGTGGGCCATACGCCGCAATATTGCCGAAGCCTTTAAGCTTTACAGCGCGGTCCAAAGCCTGGAAGATATTGTGGTGCCGTTTGGGCAGATTCCTGACCTGATGCCCGAACTGGAGCGCTTGTCTGAAAAGTACAACGTGATTATCCCCTGCTACGGTCATGCCGGCGATGGCAACCTGCACGCGACAATTATCAAGCGCCCCGAAACGCCATTGGAACAATGGCCCCAGTTAGAACAAGCGGTGTTGACCGACCTGTATCAGGTCGTCAGAAAACTGGGGGGCACCATCAGCGGCGAGCATGGGATTGGCTCCAAGCGGCGCGAGTTTATGCCGCTGATTATGGACGAAACTTTGCTGGCGCTCCAACGGCGCATCAAAACCGCGTTTGACCCGCAGCATATCCTAAATCCGGGCAAAATTTTTCCCAAAGAGGCCGGATAAAAAGATACTCTAAAGTCGTCAGTCGGATAGTCGTTAACCTTACATATTCAGAGCATCCCGTTTCTGAAATGTGCCCCTTCTACCCTCAAATTATAGCACCGCAGACTCAAAATTACGGGTACACCTCAGGGTTGACGCAGGTTGGCAAGGGCTTGCCTTGCAGGCCCGCCAGCAGATTGTCGGCAGCCATTTGAGCCATCTTGGCTCGGGTGGCCCGGCTGGCACTGGCGATGTGGGGGACAATGATGATATTATCCAATTCAAGCAGGGGGCTGTCGAAGGGAAGAGGCTCTGGTTCGGTCACGTCAAGCGCGGCATAGCCAATCTGCCCTGCCTGCAAAGCCTGGTACAGCGCAGTTGAGTCTACCACGGGACCGCGAGCAGTGTTAATTAGAATAGCGCTTGGCTTCATCTTGCTTAAGGCCTCGGTACTGATGAGGTGGTAGGTTTCATCGGTCAAGGGGGTGTGAATTGAGACAAAATCTGACTTTTGCAGCACCGTATCAAGATCGGTGGATTGGGCTTGAAGTGACTTGGCCTCAAGATCAGCGGTGTTTATCGGGTCATAATAGAGTACCTCCATATCGAACCCTAAGGCCCGTTTGGCCATCGTTTGGCCAATCCGGCCAAACCCGATCAGGCCCAGCGTGGCCCCATGGACGTCAACGCCCAGTAAGAGCTTTGGCCCCCACGTTTTCCATTGACCGGCCCGCGTATATCTATCACCCTCTACCACCCGACGGGCTGCGGCCATTAGCAGCGCAAAGGCTAAGTCGGCGGTGGTATCGGTCAGAATGCCGGGGGTGTTACCAACCGGAATGCCCCGTTTGGTTGCTGCCGGGATGTCAATATTATCAAAACCCACGGCATAGTTACTGATAACTTTCAAGCCCGGCCCGGCTGCGTCCATAACTTCGGCATCCATTGTGTCGGTCAGCAGGGATAAGATGCCGTCCACACCCCTGACCCGCTCAAGGATGATCTGGCGCGGCGGCGGTAGTTCATCGGTCCAAACGACGGCCTCGCAAAATTCTTTCACTTGGTCTAACCCTTTTTCTGGGATGAGCCGGGTAACGAATACTTTTGGTTTGGTCATTGATCTGCTCCTATTTTCCTTTTTTGCGCATGATAAATGAGGGCTGGATTGTTTGGTGACGGAATTTTGCATGACGCCGATGAGCAATAACAAGTATTGAGTTATAGGTTGGGAGCAGTGGGGAAACCTCGCCCCTGCTCTTTTTTTGTCCAGAAGCCAAGTCACTATCGGCGCTTATACGAGTCTAGCCGAGATAGTGCCATTGAAAACACTCAGCAGGATGACCACCCCTTGCTTGCGGCCCCAATGGAAGGCATCACTATCCTCCTGAATAAATAACCGAACAAAAGTTCCGTTCTTAATGATGGCAATTTTAGCAGAAGAGATAATGGGTGTCAATGATTACCCTTCGGTAATATTATCATCATTGTGATGATTCGGTAATTCAACATGTAATTATTTGACAGTTACTTAAAATAACAAAAAAGATGATTTTTTTTTGAAAATAGCCTTGAATTTCAGACCAAAAGTGACCGCCACCTTTCCCTCTATCTAAAAATTGGATCTACTGAGCCTCGTCATCTAACCTCAGTTTGTCATTAATATTGAAATATCTGTAGTGGTCAAGATGATATTAAACACCGCAGAGACGCGGAGTTCGCAGAGTTTTTGTTATTCTTCCTCGGTGTCCTCTGCGTCTCGGCGGTAAAAATTTCCCCCGCTTGTGTTCAAAATGTTATTGACCATTACATAATATTGAAATATCCCTTGCGCGGGATGTTTCTTTTTTCCAAAATCCGCCAATTTAACGGGAACCTCTTGACCCATTTCGGCGTCTATGTATCATGAAGATAACGCCGGTAGAGGATATGTCATACCTGATGCTCTGTCCCTTTTCCTGGAGAGGGCGCTCATCAGTGATAACTTTACCACTACCGCTAACGCCATCTTAAAGGAGTCTAACTATGCCCCAAAAAATAAGTGCTCAACCATCAAAGCCCAAGCCGCAAATAACCATTCTCTCCCTCATTCTGCTCTTATCATTTTTCCTCTTGCTTCTGGCTTGCGCCGATAATCCCACTGCCACCGCGCAATCCAGCCCGAATGAGACCGTTGCGACCACCGCGCCTACCCCTACTTCGCCCCCGCCCCCCCCACGGGTTGCATACACCCCTGTTCCTGCGGAAACCATGTCACCCATCATCGTCCAGCGTTTTCCCCGCCGGGGTGAAGAGCTGCCCACCGATGGGGCCGTTGAACTTGTTTTTGACCGGGCGATGAATCAAGCAAGCATTGCCGGCGCCTTCACCCTGCAACTGGCCGCCGACCGGCCCCGCAACATTCAAGGCCAAATTACCTGGCCCGACGAGCGCACCATGCGCTTCACCCCGGCCCAATCCCTGGAATATGCCACCATATACGACGCCATTTTAACCCAGGCGGCCACGGCTCAAGATGGCGCGCCCCTGGCCGAGCCGTTCACCTTCCGTTTCAGCACGCCCGGCTACCTGGAAGTGACCCAGGTTATCCCCGCCAATGGCGCCGCCGACGTAGAAACCAAACCCACCATCACCGTTATGTTCAACCGGCCGGTAGTGCCGCTGACCTCGCTGGAAGCGGCACAAAATTTCCCCCGGCCCCTTGAATTTGAACCGGCCCTCACCGGCCAGGGCGAATGGCTCAATACCTCCATCTATACCTTTGTGCCCGACGAAAACCTGCCCGGCGGCGTAAACTTCCAGGCCCGGGTTAAAGCCGGTCTCACCGACGTGACCGGCAAAACCCTGCTGCCCGATGATTTTGTGTGGAACTTTGTCACCCAGCCCCCGGAAGTGGTTTTTACCGAGCCTAACTACGGCCAAACCCTGGTGCCCATCGAAACCGCCGTGCAAATTTCCTTCAGCCAGCCCATTGACCCTGACTCGGCTAAAGCCAATTTTGAACTTTACCCCACCGGCTTATTTAGCCGCAATCTACCCGGCGAGTTTCTTATCCAGGATAGCGTGCTTACCTTTACCCCCACTACCCGCCTGGATTTTGACACCACCTACCAGGTTACGCTTGAGGCCGGCATCGCCTCGCCCGCCGGGGGCCAGGGTATGCTCAACCCCTACGCCTTCCAATTTACCACCGTCCCCCTGCCCCGGATTATTGGCACCGAACCCCAAGACGGCGACAGTGACGTGTGGCCCTACTCCGATTTTCGCATCATCTTCAACGCCCCCATCAACCCGGCCACTGTGATGCCCCACGTTTCTATGACCCCGCCGCTACCCATCACGCCAACTCAGGTTTATACTTACTACTCGCCCTGGGATAACAGCTTTAGCATCAGCTTTGATTCCAAACCCTCAACCGATTATGAAGTCCGCCTCACCCCCGGCATCGAAGACCCCTACGGCAATAAAACCCGCGAGAACCTGACCGTCCGTTACCGCACCGCCCCGCTGGAGCCAACGTACCAACTGCGTATTCCCGACATCGTGGGCACTTACGACGCCGCGCTGCCGGCCAAGCTTTTTGTCAGCTACGTCAACGTGGATCGGCTCAACCTGCGCCTCTATCAACTCAACCCGCAGGCTATTATCCGCCCGCCCTGGGAGTGGAGCGACTACCAGCCCCAAGCCCCCGATCTCATCCGGGAATGGCAGGAACGGCTAGAAGCCCCGGCCAACGAAGTCGCCTTTCACGTGGTGGACCTGGTGGCCGGAGGCGGCAGCCTGGCCCCCGGCCTGTACTACCTTGACACGGACTCGCCCGACCTGACCGACCAGGGTTACTATTACAACCGCCGTCATTTGCTGGTGGTGTCCGAAACCAATCTCACCCTCAAAGCCGGCCAGCGCGACGTTTTGGCCTGGGCCACCAACCTGGCCAGTGGACAACCGGTGGCGGATCTAAAAGTTGATTTTTATGATGAAGACGCCAAACTGCTGGGCACAGCCGCCACCGATGACGATGGCATTGCCCGGTTGGATTTGGGCAAACGGCCCTATCGTTCCACTATTTTGGCGGTGGCTCTACCGGATGGTAACCAGGGTCTCAGCGCCGTTTCCGAAAATTGGGCGCGCGGCATCAGCCCCTATGAATTTGGCCTGGAACTGGCCTACCAATTGCCGGATTATAACGTGCACATGTACACCGACCGGCCCATTTACCGCCCTGGCCAGACCGTGTATTTTAAGGGCGTTGTCCGGGCCGAAGACGATGTTGACTTTCGCCTGCCCGACTTGGGCCAGGTGCATCTGACCATCCGTGACGCCGCTTCCGAGATTATTATGGATGAAATGGTTCCCCTCACGCCTTCCGGCGCGTTCAATGGTGAAATTCAATTGGAAGACGGGGCCAGTTTGGGTAATTACACCCTGGCCCTTGATTTTGACGACCAATACTTTGAACACTACTTTCAGGTGGCGGCCTATCGCCCGCCGGAATTTGAAGTGACGATTGAGCCGAGTGTTGACGAATTATTGCGCGGTGATGATTTCACCGCTGCCATTAACGTTAACTACTTTTTTGGCGGGCCGCTGGCCGGAGCAGAGGTTACTTGGAATCTGTTGGCCGAAACCTATCAATTCCAGCCGCCGCAACTGGGCAGTTACAGTTTCACCGACTCCGACGACCCCTATATCTGTTTTGACTGCTGGTGGTGGTACGAGCCGCCGGCGCCTATCAACCTGCTCAGCGGCAGCGGCGCAACCGACGCCGACGGCCAACTGAGCGTGGAATTCAGCGGTCAAGAAGTTGACCAATTGTTGGGCGGGGGCAGCTATCGCCTGATCATCGAAGCGACCGCCACCGGGCCGGATAACCAATTCATTTCCGGGCGAGAACGCCTTATCGCCCACAAAGGCAAATATTACCTGGGCCTTAGCCCGCAAGAGTACGTGGCCGACGCCCAACAGGAAACGGCCGTTGACCTGGTGGCCGTTGATTGGGCCGCCGAACGCCTGCCCGGCCAAACCATTGACGTGCAAGTTGTCCGTTTTGAGTGGGTTAACACCTTTATTGAAAATGAAAGTGGCGGCGGCTACTGGACTTCCGAAACCAAAAAAGAATTGGTGGATAACTTCACCGTGACCTCCGACGACCAGGGCGAGGCCATAGCCCGGTTCACGCCGCCCAAAGGCGGGTCGTACCAGGTTATTGCCCAGGATGCCGAATCTCTGGTTGAACCGGCAGGAAAAAATGACCAGGAGGCGGAAAATCTGCCGCGCTCCAATATTCGCTCTTCTATCTTCATCTGGGTGGCCGGGGAGGAGGACGTTTCCTGGCGGCGCGAGAACCACGACCGCATCACCCTCATCAGTGACAAAGTGGCATACGCCCCCGGCGAAACCGCCGAAATCCTCATTCCTTCTCCCTTTGCGGGCGAACATGAGGCTCTCTTGACCATTGAACGCGGGCGGATTATTGAGCATAAAGTGATCAAGATGACCAGCAACAGCCAGGTCTATCGCCTGCCTATCACCGCGGATTACGCGCCCAACATCTACGTCTCGGCGGTGCTGGTGCAGGGGCGGGAGGGACCGCGCAGGGGGGACTCGCCGCGTCTGGCGGATTATAAAGTGGGTATCCTGCCTCTGGATGTCACGCCATCGGCCCAAGAACTCTACATCACCCTGACCCCCACTGTGGAGCAGGCCCAACCCGGCCAGGAAGTCACTTACAATTTGGCCGTGACCGATGTGAACGACCAGGCGGTAGCGGCTGAGTTCTCGCTGGATTTGGTGGATAAGGCTGTGCTCAGCTTGCAACCCCGCCAGCCAAACGCCATTGTGGAAGCCTATTACGGCCGGCGCGGCCTGGGCATAAACACGGCCAGCGGTCTGGCTGTTTCGGCTAACCGGTTTATGCTGGAACTGGCCGAAGACCTGGAACTGAATCAGGAGCAGTTTGCGGCCCGATCCGACGTTGGGGCCGCCGCCCCCGAAGAAAAAGAACTGATGATGGCTGAAGCCCCCGCCGCCGCACCCGAACCCACTCTGGAAATGGCTAAATCAGAAGTGGCCGCCGATGAAGCTGCCGGTGAGGGTTATTGGGATAAGGGCCAAATCCCTCCTGGCGTGGAAGTGCGCGAGGAGTTCAGCGATACCGCCTTTTGGAATCCCTTCATCGTTACCGATCAGCGCGGCCAGGCGCAAGTTACCCTCACCCTGCCCGATAACCTGACCACATGGGTCATGCGCGGGGTGGGCGTCACCAACAACACCCTGGTTGGCGAGCAGACGGTGGAACTGGTTTCAACCAAACCCTTGCTCATTCGCCCGGTGGCCCCGCGTTTTTTTGTGGTGGACGACCGAGCGCAACTGGCGGCAAATGTCAGCAATAATACCGACGAGGCGTTGGACGTTGAGGTTACGCTGGCCGCCGAGGGCGTGCTTTTAAGCCAACAAACCGCAGCCAAACAAACCGTCAGCGTGCCCGCCCGCGGTGAAACCAAAGTGACCTGGGAGGTAATGGTGAAGGATGCGCCCCAGGCCGAGTTGGTTTTTGCCGCGGTCAGCACCGACGGCCAATACAACGACGCCGCCAAACCGCGCCTGACCACCGGCCCGGACGGCTCGCTGCTGGTGCTGCGCTACACCGCGCCGGATATTGTGGGCACGGCGGGCCAATTGACCGCAGGCGGCAGCCGCACGGAAGTTATTGCGCTACCACCCACTTACGACGACCGGCGAGGTGAGTTGAGCGTGCAGCTTGACCCCAGCCTGGCTGCCGGAATGCGCGACGGCCTGACTTATCTGAAACATTACCCTTATGAATGTACCGAGCAGACCGTCAGCCGCTTTTTGCCCAACGTGCTCACCTGGCGCGCCCTGCAATCGTTGGGTATTGAAAATCAAGAACTGGCGGAAAAACTACCGGGTTTGGTGGAAGAGGGTTTGAATAAACTCTACGTTCAACAAAAATCGGACGGCGGTTGGGGCTGGTGGTCCAGCAGCGAAAGCAATGTTCACATTACGGCTTACGTGGTTTTTGCCCTGAGCAAAGCCGATCAGGCCGGGGTGGACGTGTCGGCCACGGCCCTGGCCAATGGCCAGAATTTTTTACTCAACCATTTGCAAACCACCCGCCAACTCAATTCTACTTTTGACGCCAACCGGCACGCCTTTGTACTCTATGCCCTGGCCGAAGGGGGCCGGGCGCCACGCGATTCTTTGGAAGACCTTTTTGAAGCCCGCGAGAAATTGGCTCACTACGCTCGCGCTTACCTGGCCCTGGCTTTGCACCTGGCCAACGACCAGCAATACCGTGACCAGATTGACACCCTGTTATCCGACATCAACAACGCGGCCATTCTCAGCGCCACCGGCGCGCATTGGGAAGAAGCCCAATATGATTGGTGGGCCATGAACACCGATACCCGCTCCACGGCCATCATTCTGGAGGCCCTGGCCAAATTGGACCCGGAAAATGGCCTTAATCCCAATGTGGTGCGCTGGCTAATGGTCGCTCGCAAAGACGGCATCTGGGAAACCACTCAAGAAACAGCCTGGGCGCTCATTGCCCTGACCGACTGGATGCTGGTGACGGGCGAGCTGGAAGCCGACTACGACTATTCCGCTTTACTGAACGATGAGGAATTGGTCAGCGGCGCGGCCACCAGGGAGAATGTGCAGGAAAGCGTAAAACTAAAAGTGGCAGTGGCCGATCTGCTGGCCGACGCCGGCAATTTGCTCACCATTGCCCGCACCGACGGCAACGGCCGCCTTTACTACACCGCCCATCTCAAAGTGTACCTGCCGGTGGAAGAAATTGAATCGGCCGACCGGGGCATCATCGTCAGCCGCCGTTACACCCTGGCCTCCTGCCTGGAGAAACAAGCTAAGGACAAAAGTGTGGTTTGCAATGAAGTCCGCGAGGCCAAGCTGGGCGAGGTGATCCGGGTTGATCTGACCATCATTGCGCCCAATGACCTTTACTACGTAGTAGTGGAAGACCCGCTGCCCGCCGGGGCCGAGGCCATTGACACCGGCCTGGCCACCACCAGCCTGCTGGCAATGGACCCCACCCTCTCCCGGCAAGACTCGCGGTACTGGTGGTGGTGGCGCTGGTACTCCCGCAGCGAACTGCGTGACGAAAAAGTGGTGCTCTTTGCCGACTACCTGCCCAAAGGCACTTACGAATACAGCTACACCATGCGCGCCACCTTGCCCGGCGACTATCACGTTATTCCCACTCTGGCTACCGAGTTCTACTTCCCGGAAGTCTTTGGCCGTAGCGATGGACGGTTGCTGAGTATTGGTCAGTAAACCAACAAAAAATCCCCTCAAGTGAGAGGGGATTTTTATTTTTTGGACTACCAATTTTTAGACGATTTCCAGGCTGACTCGCTTGCCGTCTTTGGCGGCGCTGGTGCGTAACAGGGTACGCATTGCGTTGGCCACTCGACCTTCCTTCCCGATGATCCGGCCCATATCATCAGGGTCAACCTTGAGTTCAAGAACTATCATGGAAGATCCTTCCACTTCCTCAACTTGGACCTGGTCGGCGTTGCTGACGACTGCTTGTGCCATCCGGAGCGTTAAATCTTTTAGTTGTCCCATTTCTCGAACCTCCCAATTCGAAAAGCTATAAGATTTTATTATTAACCTGAGTTCGGGATAAGGATTGAGTAAAAGTCACTCCTGCATGGTAAAATGGGGCAAAAATGAACCAGATAGACCCCCAGG
>JAFGDY010000067.1 GCA_016931895.1 Anaerolineae bacterium | reverse complement strand
CTGTTCACCTGTTCCAGGCATTTGATGATCTGCCTGACGTATTGGCCGCTGCCGTGGAAATGACTGGCATCAGGGTTGGTGTTTTGTCGGTTAGCCATTGTTTTCACATCCTTTCTATGTTGATCATATTATTGGGAAGTAAAGTTTGCAGTACGGTTAGCATTGTGCTAACATATCGGTATGTATGAGGTCTTCTTCACCAAGCAAGCAGACCGGGCGTTGCGCAAAATGTCGCGCAAGACGGCCCGCCTCATCCGCGAAAAGCTCGATCAACTGGCCCAGGACCCGTACGCGCGCAACCCGAACGTGACCAGACTGCAAGGACGGCCCGGTTACCGATTGCGGGTAGGTGATTGGCGCGTGATCTATGAACTTGAGGATGATCGTTTGGTGATTATGGTGCTGAAGGTGGCTTCGCGAGGAGGTGTGTATTGATGAGCGTACAAATTATTGAAAAAAACGGCCGGCCTGAGTACGCTGTGGTGCCCTACAAAGAGTATCAGCGTCTGGTGGCCGAAGCCGAAATGTTGCAGGATGTTCGCGATTATGATGAAGCAAAGCTGGCTATGGCCAATGGGGAGGAACTCATTCCCAGTCGGGTGACGTATGCCCTGCTGGATGGGGAAAATCCCCTCAGGGTCTGGCGGGAATATCGCGGGCTGACCCAACAGCAAGTGGCCGAAGCAGCGGGCATCAGCAAGCCCTATTTGTCTCAGTTGGAGTCGGGCCGGCGTAAAGGCACCGCTGAGGTGTTGCAGGCCATTTCTAAAGTGTTGAATGTTTCCCTGGATGATCTGGTAATGTCTGAGGAAGAGGCCTGACGCGAGGAAAAACAACGAGGCATTTGTCTGAATACCGGGAATACATCCTCGTACTCTCGGTAAATTATTGGAAGCATACCCTTGCATTCAGTAACTATGGGTTAAGTGACAATGGCTTTGGCGTATTCACCCGGGCCACAAAATGTATCAATTTCAAACTTCACCTTTTGTTTCCTTTTTCTCTTGATCTGATCGTCATCACAGAATTGATGATATTTGTCCCCCCGTTTTCTGAGGCCGTCAAAAGCGTTGCCCCATGAGCTAGCCATGAGAAATCTGGATAAAATCAACCGATTGCTGGCCGAAGCTGAAGAAGCGTTAGTAAAACCCGGCTCAAGGTTGAAGCCGGGTTGCTCCTGCCCGGTGGCCGCCCGGAACTCGGCCAGGAGGGTATTGAGATGGCGGTTGGGTAGATCGGACCACCAGGCCAATTCACCGGGGAGGGTGGTGTAGAGGTTGTCATAGTCCAGGTCGAGGGGCTGACTTGGGTTGGCGTTGCTCAGGGCATAGGCCGTGCCGGCCCAAACGTTCTGGCATTGAAGGGACGATCTCGCAGCCGTGCGGGTATGTGACTTGCGACGTTCGCGTTAAATTAGGGTTGGACGCCGTTATCCCTAGAGGGGGGCTGGAGATGAACTAGACAGGGCAAGGCGCGGTTGACTCGCGGACGACCAATGGGCTTTCTAGAAGGGTGCAATTATTGCCGAGGTTGAACTTACCCTCGCTCATGCGTCGCAAAGTTTGCACCGCCAATTTGCCCATCCGGTATTTGGGTTGGTCAATGGTAGTGAGGGGTGGATGTGTATGGGCAGCAATAGCAATGTCGTCCACGCCAATAATTGAAATATCTTGAGGTACGCGCAGGCCATAACTGCGTACAGCGTGCAAGGCGCCTACGGCGATAATATCATTAAAAGCGATGACCGCAGTTGGGCGTCTGTTTTCAGGCAAATCCAGCAACGCCCTCATTGCCTGAAACCCTCCCCCCACTTCAGTGCCGGGTGGAACTACAGGACACCACTCAGGCTGCAACGCCAACCCGGCCTCTGTTAGGGCAGCCTCAATCCCACGTTGACGAGCCTGAGCGATTTCACCCGTGCTGGGTGAAGCCAGATGACCTATGCGGCTATGGTTCAGCCCCAGCAAGTGTTGCGTGGCGCGATACATGGCGTTTTCAAAATCTACCACAATGCAGTGTACACTCGGCTGGGAGACTCGCCGATTGAAGAGCACCAAGGGCACCTGCTGGCGTTCTTGCCATGCCAACAACTCTGGAAATGGTGTCAATCCGGCCAGAAGAACGCCCGCAACCGGGGGCTTGCTCAGTTTTTGTAAGAGCTGATGTTGTCGTTGCGGATGGTCGGCTAAGTTGTACAACGTTAAGATCAGTTCATAGTTATCAGCTTCATCCTGAACGCCTTGAGCTATCTCCAGAAAATATGGATTAAGCAAGTCACCCACCAACAGAGCAATCGTCCCCTTGCCTGCCTGATCAGAGGTTTTTCGCCGAGGGATGTAACCCAACGCTGCCACAGATGTCTCAATTCGCTGGCGAAGGTCCTGGCTTACGGGGCCTGTATTGCGCAGTACCCGCGAGACGGTGGCTGTGGAAACCTGGGCATGGTGGGCAACATCGGCGAGCGTAGGACGTTTTTCCCTGGTCATCGTGTTTTTCTCCTGGAAAAATTATGAAAAAACTGTACTGAAAATCTTGAATAGAGTCAAGGAAAATTATTACAGTAAATTATACTGCAATTTTTGTAAAATACAAGTAATAATTGACAAATGTAAAGAAAAAATATATAATCTCTTACATTCTTTGATATAATTGCACACCTGCTTCAATTACCCGATTCAACCCTGAGATCGTCCATCTTCCTAACTAACAAAGCTGTTTTTAGAGGAGGTGTCAGGAATTCGATTCTTCTTCAGAGGCTATCCCCCTCAGCTATTGTTCCCACGCTTCTCGGATGCCTGTGGTATTCGAAAAGCGATTATCATCCACTTAATCTAATCTAAATTTAGGAGGAACCTAATGAAACGTTTATCTACTCTGTTAACCCTGCTTGTTTTGTTGTCGCTAGTTTTGGCGGCGTGTGCGCCCTCTGCCCCGGCCCCCGAGCCGGCAGCTGAAGAACCGGCGGCCGAAGCGCCAGCGGCCGAAGAACCGGCAGCCGCAGAGCCAGCGGCCGAAGAACCGGCGGCTGAAGAACCAGCAGCCGAAGAACCGGCGGCTGAAGAACCAGCAGAACCTATTGCTCTCAAGATGACGGCATGGGATATCGGCACCACTCCCTATTGGCAGGCCGTGGTAGACGCTTATCAAGCCCAAAATCCCAACGTCACCGTGGAATTGATTGACATTTCTTCGGCCGAGTATCAGGATAAGGTCAATATCATGCTCTCGGGTGGCGACGAGACTGATATCATCACGATCAAAGATATTCCTGGTTATTCCGCCATGCTAACTCGGGGTCAGATTATACCGCTGGAAAGCTACATCGAAGCGGATGGGCTTGACCTGAGTGTCTATAGCGGCGCGGCCGAAGAGCTGACCTTCGAAGGCTCGATCTACGGCCTTCCGTTCCGCAGCGATATTTGGATCCTTTACTATAACAAGGATCTCTTTGACAAGGCCGGCGTTGACTATCCCACCAATGACATGACGTGGAAAGAATTTGATCAAATAGCGCGCCAGATGACCAGCGGCGAAGGCGCCGATAAGGTCTATGGCGCCCATTTTCACACTTGGCGCTCGACCGTTGAGCTGGCAACGGTGCAGGATGGCAAGAACACGGTCATCGCCACCGATTACAGCTTCATGAAACCGATGTACGACATGGTTGTGGCTATGCAGGATGATGACATCATCATGGATTATGGCGAGTTGAAGGCGGGCAGTGTCCACTACTCGGGCGTCTTCAAGAACCAACAGATTGCCATGCTCCCGATGGGGTCCTGGTTCATCGGCTCGCTGATTGCGGCCAAAAACGCGGGTGAGATAGATTTTAACTGGGACGTGGTGAAGTACCCGCACCCTGAAGGGGTCGAGCCCGGAACAACCGCCGGCACGCTGACTTCCCTGGCCATCAACACGAACTCGAAGAACAAAGATGCTGCCTGGGATTTTATCAAGTTCTACGGCGGCCCCGAAGGAGCCAAAGCCCTGGCCGCTACCGGCAATCTCCCGGCCATGCGCAATGCGGAGATACTCGGAGTCTTTTCCTCCCTCGAGGGAGTTCCGCCCGGAGCCACCGAGGCCTTGCAGACAGCGACCGTTCGCCTCGAACTCCCGATGCACCCCAAAGTAGGCGCAGTTGAACAGATCTTGAACGAGGAACACGACCTGATCATGACCGAATCTGTCCCCGTGGACGAAGGGATTGCGTCAATGACCAGCCGTATCTCAGAAGCGCTGAGTCAATAACGCAGGCGCCGGTTAGACAATATCTGTGGGGAAGTCTCGTCTACACAGCGGGACTTCCCTGCCAGGTATGAGCGACGTGTGGGTGTAGAGCAGGTGAGGGATGGGCGCTAGGCCGTTTGCTGCCTTGCTACTCTGGCTGTATACTGTCGCCCAACTCATGATTAGGGACACCTATCTTCCGGGTTAAGTCCCGGATCATGCGTAGGCTCTTAGAGCCTGTCTAAAAAGCCTAACATGTCATTTCGAGCGTAGCGAGAAATCCCTACGGCGTAAGGTTTTCCGGCGAGATTCCGGGGATTTCTCGGCTTATGGCCTCGAAATGACATGCTTTTCAGACAACTTTTTAGGCGATAGAGTGAAAGATTTTTTCTAACCTTATGGACTCTATACAATTAAACCGTCTCAAACAATATGCCACCGGCGCGCGGCGAGGAGCACTCAGGCAAAACCTGATTGCCTACTCCTTCATCCTCCCCAATTTACTTGGCTTCGCCATATTCACGTTAGTGCCTATGGTCTTCTCCCTCGCGCTGGCATTAATGAACTGGGATGGGGCGAATGTGGTTTCCTGGGCGGGATTAGACAATTTCAGGCAGTTGTTCCGCGATACAACCTTCCGCATTTCTCTGGTCAACACCTTCTACTATGTTATCGGCACAGTACCCCCGACGATGGCCGCGGCGCTCGGGCTGGCCTTACTGCTCAACCAGCCCCTACGGGGGAGGAATTTCTTCCGCACCACCTTCTTCTTTCCCTATGTGGCCTCTCTGGTCGCGGTTGCCGTCGTCTGGAACATGCTCTTCCATCCGGCGATGGGACCCGTAAACCAGCTACTGGTGGCACTGGGCGTAGAAAATCCACCCCGCTGGACCGCATCGGTGGATTGGGCAATGCCCACCGTTATCATGGCCAGTATCTGGAAGGGGATGGGGTATTACATGGTCATTTACCTGGCTGCTTTGCAGGGTATTCCCTCGTATCTCTATGAGGCAGCCGAGATTGATGGCGCAAACGCCTGGCAGAAATTTCGTTACGTCACCTTGCCTATGCTAACCCCCGCCACCTTCTTTGTCAGCATTATGCTCATCATCGCCTCCTTTAAAGTCTTCGATCTGATCATGGTCATGACGGGCGGTGGCCCGGGGCGCGCCACCAATGTGTTGGTGATTCACACCTATAACACAGCCTTTAAGGAGTTCCGATTTGGCTACTCCAGCGCCATAGCCATGGTGCTGTTTGTCATCGTTCTGGTTATCACCATTATTCAATTCCGCATGGAAAAACGTTGGGTTAGTTATATGTAAGCGCGGAGGCGATACTGAAGTGTACAGCTTATCAAAACAGGCCAAAAGTGAGAACGGCCTCCTCACCTATCAGTTCAGGATAGGGTTTAACAAGACCATCACCTATGTTTTTTTGATTTCCCTGGCGGTAATCATGTTGCTGCCCTTCCTGTGGATGCTCTCTGCCTCACTCAAGCTGGATAAGGATGTCTTTCGCTTCCCGATTCAGTGGATTCCAGTGGATCCGCGCTGGAGTAATTATGTAAAGATTTGGACCCAAATTCCTTACCTCACCTTCTTTGCCAACACCGCCAAGCTGACGGTCATTATCACCCTGCTTCAACTCTTTACCAGCAGTTTTGCCGGTTACGCCTTTGCCAAGCTTGATTTCAAGGGCAGAGACATTATCTTTCTTGCCTACATTGCCAGTATTGCCATCCCCTGGCAGTCCTACATGGTGCCGCAGTTTATCATGATGCGAAGATTGGACCTGGTTGATACACATACGTCATTGATCCTGTTGCAGGCCTTCTCGGCGTTTGGCGTTTTCCTGATGCGCCAGTTCTTTATCAGCATCCCCAACGATATCATTGATGCCGCGCGCATTGATGGCCTGAGCGAATACGGGATTTATTTCCGGATCATGCTCCCGCTTTCGCAGCCGGCGCTGGCCACGTTAACCATCTTTACCGCCGTTTTTGTCTGGAACGACTTCATGGGACCACTGATCTACCTAAACTCCCAGTCCCTCAAAACCATTCAGTTGGGCCTGCGCATGTTCATCATGCAGTATTCCGCCAATTACGCCTTGATTATGGCGGCCTCGCTTGTATCGCTGATACCCGTAATTATTCTCTTCCTTACCTTCCAGCGCTTCTTTGTCGAGGGCATTGCCACCACCGGGGTCAAGGGCTAAGGCGGAATACGGCTGTTACTTTTGCCCGCGCTGCCGCTGCGTGAAAGACCGCCGCAAAACTAAACCGTCAAAGTTGCGGAAAGTGGCCCCAGGCTCTGTGGCAGCGGATTATTTTGCAGGCGTCACCCGTATGACCAAAGTGACCATTCACTACCTGTCAGAAGACCCCGGGCGGCGATGGCTCTTATCGCCTCAATTCAACCAATACTGCGTATCCCGTTTGTAAAAAGTTAGCGCCAGCGGAGGCCCTATGCTCTATCCACAATCAAACCCATTTCGTCAGGTTTTTGACCTTTCCGGATTTTGGGAGTTACGTTTTGACCCGGAAAACCGGGGCCGGCAGGCCGGCTGGACCAATGGTTTTACCGGTGGTTGTCCCGTGGCCGTGCCGGCCAGTTGGAACGACCAATTTGCCGAGAGGCGCGACTATTTGGGCCAAACCTGGTATCAAACACGCTTTGATTTGCCGTGGGGGTGGAATGCGGCCCGGCAGCGGATTGGGGTTCGCTTTGGTTCGGTCAACTACCTGGCCGAGGTTTGGCTCAACGGCGCCCGTTTGGGCGAGCATGAGGGGGGGCACTTACCCTTTGCGTTTGACCTCACCCCATACGTTCGACCTGAGAATAATAGCCTGGTCGTCCGGGTTGAGGGTGAACTGGCTCCTGATCGGGTGCCGCCGGGTAAAGTTCCGCCGGACCCCCGCCACATGTTTATAGATCAGTGCCAGAATTTTCCGCCCACTTCGTTTGACTTTTTCCCTTACTGTGGTCTTCACCGGCCCGTTTTGCTGACTGCCGTGCCGCCGGAGGCTATTACCGATCTAACCGTTGTGACCGAATTGCCCGGGCGTGTACATATCAAAATCAACCTGGCTAGGACAGACGCGACCGTGGCGCGTTTTTCGCTGGGCACCACGGTGCAGGCCGAAGCTCGGATTTCCGGTGACACGGCCGAAATGGTACTGGATGTACCTGAGGCAGTCTTGTGGTCGCCCAACTCGCCCCACCTGTACACATTGACAGTAGAGTTGGTTCGGCAGGGTACGGTTTATGATCGTTATACGCTACCCATCGGCATCCGCGAAATCAAAGTAGGGGGCGATGCTTTGCTGCTCAACGGCCAGCGCATCTACTTGCAGGGTTTTGGCCGTCACGAAGATTTCCCGATAACGGGTCGAGGCTATGTGCCCGCGGTAATCATAAAGGATTATGCTCTGATGAAATGGGTGGGCGCCAACTCATTCCGCACCACGCATTATCCTTATTCGGAACAAATGATAGACCTGGCCGACCGTCTGGGTTTTCTGGTGATTGACGAAACGCCGGCAGTGGGGTTGTTCTTTGCTACAGAAGGTTTAGACCGCCGGTTGCAGTTGTGCCGCCAATATATCAACGAACTGGTGGCCCGTGATAAGAATCACCCCAGCGTAATGATGTGGAGCTTGGCCAACGAGCCGCATTCGGCGGTGCCGGAAGCCAAACCGTTCTTTCGTAATCTGTATGACCTATGCAAATCGCTCGATCCAACTCGCCCCGCCACCCTGGTGAGTCATGTAGGCTTGGCCGAGGAATCTTTTGAGTTTTGCGACTTGATGTGCCTCAATCGTTATTACGGCTGGTATACCGAATCCGGGCAGCTTGAGGCAGGCTGCGTGAATCTGGAATCCGAAATCGAAGCATTGTATGCAAAATTCAAAAAACCGCTTATCCTGAGCGAGTACGGGGCCGACACCGTGCCCGGCCATCACGCCCAGCCGCCCGATATGTTCAGCGAAGAGTATCAGGCCGATATGCTCGAACGATATAGTGAAGTTTTGCGTCGCAAACCTTACGTGGTTGGCGAGCACGTTTGGAACATGTGCGACTTCCAAACCTCGCAAGGCGTCCGGCGAGTGGGCAGCCTGAACTTGAAGGGCGTATTCACCCGTGACCGCCGTCCCAAGCTGGCGGCTCATCGCTTGCGGAAGTTGTGGGCCACTCGCTGATTTTCCCAGGCTCATTAGCTCACAGATTCAGCCTTTAGAATTTTCAGGAGCACTTTTGCCGGCCAAAGAGGGATTGTTTGGTACCCTGGCAAAGTGTTATGATAGAGGCTGGCCGCATTTATAAAATTGATTATGTCTGCAAAAGAACTTAACCTGGAGTTTGTCCTGATCCCCGCTGGAGAATTTATTATTGGCAGTAATCCGTCGGCGGACCGGCTGGCTCAAACCGACGAGGAGCCGCAACACCGGCTCCACATTTCCAATTTTTATATTATGCGTTACCCGGTTGCCAATAAACAGTATGCCCTGTTCGTACAAGCCACCGGCCACCGCCCCCCCCGTTTTTGGCCCGATGGCCGGTTCCCGGCGGCTCAGGCCGACCACCCCGTAGTGGGCGTTTCGTTTCACGATGCGGCCGCTTTTTGCCAATGGGCCGCGGCAGTAACCGACCGGCCCATTCGATTACCCACCGAACCGGAATGGGAGAAAGCCGCCCGTGGCCCGGATGGCCGGCTGTACCCGTGGGGGAATCAATGGCACGGGAAACTGTGCAACCACGGCGAAGGCAAACCCGCCCCAACCACGCCCGTTAATCAATTTTCACCCCAGGGCGACAGCCCTTACGGCGTGGCCGATGTGGCCGGTAACGCCCAAGAGTGGTGTTCTTCTTTGTTTGGCCCATACCCTTACGATCCAAACGATGGCCGCGAGGTGTTGGTTTATAATCTGGCCGGTCAAGGCCTGATGCCCCGCTGGCACGAAACCGGCTGCGTGGCCAATCCTCAACAAATTGAAGCGGCGTTGGATAAACAAACCATCCGGGGCGGCTCCCGGCGGCAAGGGCGGCAGAACAGCCGCTGTGCTTACCGTAGTTGGGCCGCGCCGCTGCATCGCAGCGACGACACCGGTTTTCGCTGTTGCTACGAGCCGCAGGAGTAAGCCTAACGTGGAAATTTTTCATTGGAGGAAAAATTAATGACCCAAGAACGGATACCTGAACCAGAAGCAGTGGTTGATCCTGACCAGATTGAAAACTATATTCGTCTGTCTGAGAAGCTAATGGGCTATGTGTATCAAGAAGTTGTGGACAGAGCCACAAAGCTGGCCCCCATTGCCGGCCGGGTTCTGGATGTGGGGACAGGATTCGGGATGCTGGCGATGACGTTGGCTAAAAAGAAGCCCGATGTAGAGATCATCGGGCTTGATATTTCAGAACAGATGACTGAGGCAGGCCAGGCGCTGGTTGAAAAAAGAGGCTTAGCAAAGTGGATCTCCTTTGAAACAGCCGATGCCAAAGAGATGCCCTTTCCCGACGACTACTTTGATGCCGTCATCAGCTATGGCTCACTCCATCATTGGGTTGGGCCGGAGCAAGTGTTTGACGAGATCAATCGGGTGCGGAAGCCTACCGGGATAATCTACGTGGCGGATTTGCGTAGAGATCAGCCCCGGCTGCCAATGTGGTTGTTATATTTGGGGCTAAGGGTGCGGGCCGGACGGCGGCAGGCCAGAGAGATGGTGACGTCGGTAAACGCGGCGTACACCCCGGCAGAGATTGAGGCGATGTTGGCGAGAACGACAATAACAAAATGGCAGCCCAAACATACCTTTTATGGCCTAAATATCTTCTCTGCACAGAAGTAGGTTTATCTGAGCGGCCGCCATCAGCGAAACAATTTTTTAAGGAGGGTTGGCAATGAAAAAACCTGGATACGTTGTGACCGGGGCCAATGCAGGAATTGGCAAAGCGATTGCTCATGGTTTAGCAGCGCGCGGGCTGAGGGTGATTATACTGTGCCGAAATCCAGAAAAGGGAGGCTGCGCGATTGATGAGATTCGGGCCGCGACAAATAATTCCTCCGTAGAATTAGTTATTGGCGATCTTTCCTCACCGGCGAAGGTTCGCGCTGTAGCCGAGAGACTCCTTGAGAAAGTGCCTGAGATTGGGGCGCTGATCAACAATGCCGGGGTATGGGCAACTCAGCTTGAACGTAATGAAGATGGCCTTGAAATATCGTTTGCGGTCAATCACCTGGCCCCATTTTTGCTTTCGCAACTACTATTAGAACGGCTGCAAGAAAATGGCCCTGGCCGGATTGTGAATGTAAATGCCAGTCTTTACGCCATGGGTAATGTAGACCTGGAGAAACTGCCTACGGGTGATAATTTTCACCCATTTCGAACTTACGCCAACACCAAACTGTGCAACGCCCTCTTCACCAGAGAATTTGCCCGTCGTTTGACCGTCAACGCCATGACCATCAACGCCGTTCATCCGGGTATTATTCAATCTAATCTGGCCGCCAATATGTCCGGCTGGCCCAGGTTATTTGTCCGGCTGGGTCAGTTATTTGGAAAATCTGCTGACCAGGGAGCGGAAGGCCCGTTGTATCTGGCTACCTCTCATGAGGTAAGCGGTGTCACCGGAAGTTTCTTTGATAGATGCAAACAAGTTCCGTATGCCAAAAACGCTTTGAATGATGAACTTGCTTCCCAGTTGTGGAAAAAAAGTGCAATGCTCACGGGACTATGATAAATCTCCATTTGTGGGGAATTCTCCGGCGGGTGAAGACGTGCTGAAACTCCTACAACGTTTTTTGGGAAAAACTGAAAAACGCGGGTCGCCCATTTCTGTGCTGCAAATAGAAGTGACCACGCGATGCCAGCTTAAATGTACGTTTTGCCCCAATAGTGTTTTGGGGGATCGGTGGGAACGGGGCGATTTTTCCTGGGAGTTGTATCGGGATGCTGTATCTCCTTATTTTTTGGGGGTGGATTGGGTATATTTGCAGGGTTGGGGGGAGCCGCTGTTGCATCCTCGTTTGTGGGATATGTTCAGACTGGCCAAAGAGAGGGCGCGGCGAGTGGGCTTTACCACCAACGGCATGCTCTTGGATGAAAAAAATGCCCGTCGTTTTGTGGCGGAAGAGGGTGATCTGGTAGATATATCTTTCAGCGGCAATACTGCCGCCACCCACGAGGCGTTGCGTTGTGGGTCCGGGCTGGCGCAGCTCAAGGAGAATGTTCGCCGTTTGGCCAACTTAAAAATGCAGGTAAATGCTGATAAGCCGGTGATTGTCCTATCTTATCTGCTTACCCGGCCCAGTATCGGCGAATTGCCGGATTTTATTGATACGGCCGCAGAGATAGGGGCCAACGAGGTGGTCGCCATTAACCTGGATTACACCCCCTATCAGGCGCAAGACAACTTGAGGGTATTTAGTTGCGCCAATGGGGCCAAGCCGGAATATGAGGCGATATTACAAGAAGCGGCCAGGCGGGCCAAACAACTTGGGCTGGTTTTCAGAAGGTATCCGTTGAGTATGGATGAAAGTGTGCTGGTTTGTGATGCGCGCCCGCTGGATACGGTTTTTATCAATCAGCGGGGCCAGGTAACTCCTTGCACCTATCTGGGTATGGCAGTAAAGGGGGAAATTCCTCGCCTATTTTGTGGCCAGCCTTTTCCTGTATTCCCGGTAAGTTACGGTCACTTAGCCGAGGGTTTATTGACGGTGTGGGATGGTCCTGCTGCCTGGGTTTTTAAGGAACCATTTGCCAGGCGGCATGCCCTCTCCGGCCCCGCTGCTGCCTTTTTGAGAATCGGGGATAATGCCGAACCGAAAGTGCCGCCCCCGCCCCCTCCATGTGTTCATTGCCATAAACTATATAAGTTGTAGCTCAAGCCGGACACCCCCGCTGATGCATGGATGCCCCGGTTCCCGTGGAACTACTGCTCCTAAAATCCAAACACGCCAAAGATAATCCAGGCCGCCAGCAAGGCCAGACAGGTATTGAAGACGGTGGCCGCGAGGTAGACGATAACCGGCGGCCAGCCCATCTTGCCAATCTCTTTGGTAGAGAGTTCCAGGCCAATGCAGAAGAAGGCCAGGGCAAAGAACCATTTGGAATAAAGGCTCAATAGGCTAATCTGCTCTTTGGAAAACAGGTTCACCGAGGTCAGGATTGACAGCAGAATGAAACCCAGGACAAATTTAGGGAAACGATGCCAGATAATAGCCGCGCTGGGACGCTCCTCCGGCCTGCGTTCAACGACCATCACAAAGTAAAGGGCCAGGACAAAGGCCACCACCCCGATCAATACGTTCTGGGCCATCTTGACAATAGCGGCTACCTGCTGCGCTTCCGGGCCATACATCGTTCCGGCCCCCACCACAGCGGCAGTTGTGTCAATATTGCCGCCAAACCAGGCCCCGGCTACGGTAGGCGACAGCCCCATCAAACCGCCCAACCAGGGCATAATCACCATTAAGGGTAGCGCGGTGAAGATGACCAGCGCAGTAATGTAGGTGATTTCCTCTTTTTTGGCCAGCACCGAACCGGCTGCCGCAATTGCGGCGGAGACGCCACAAATCGCCACCGCGGTGGCCATGACCGCCTTGAGGGTTTCGCCAATGTTCATCTTGGTGGCCAGCCACCAGGTGAAGAAAAAGACCGCCGTGACCATGATGAGGCCCTGAATCAGGCCGCCAAAGCCTTTGGCCATAATCTCGCCAAAAGCCACCTTAGACCCCATCAAGACCAGACCGACCTTGAGGAAGAACTCGGTTTTGATGGCCGGGGCCACAAAATCGTGGGTTTTGGTTGCCCGCAAAATGCCGTTGACCATCAAGCCCAGAATAGCCGCCACCAACGGATATTCAAAGGGATTCTTGTCAATGCCCCGGCTCTCGAACCAGACCGAAATCCCGGCATCCAGTTCGGCGATGATAAAGGCAAAAAGAATAACTAAAATCAGCCCCACAATCAGGCCTGGTGTCCTTGAAAAAACAGACTTGCTCTCAGGCGCTGAAGTAACTGATGTGGTCATTATTTCTCTCCTGTAAATTATTTTTTAATAATCAACCTTACTTACAACCATTGACCCGATCTGATAGCCGGCCTACTCCCAAAAACCAAAGAGCGGCCACGGCAGTGCGGGCATCAAATTAATCCAAACAATGACAACGATCACAAACGCGATAATCGTGGCTAACCAATCTTCATTGAATTTCACGAGTCATACCTCCTGAAAAGAAAACAATCAACCAATAAATGTGTAAATGGGCAGATTTTGCCCACCAGACCAACATTAGTATGGAATAAAAACATATTTTTTTTCTATGCCCACCCCTTTTTTAGTTACTCCAGGCCCCAAGGTTTTCAAAACCTTTAGGGCTTTTAGATGCTGCATTTGACCAAGTTCAAACAAATTCTCGTCTGGGCGAATAAGCCTACAATCAACCACTCTCCATTATATCTGATTTGGTAGATAAAGTGAATAAGTCTTTTGCCCATCCCGGTATCTAAACAAAGTCTTAAAAAGATAAAGTAAAACTTGTTGCTCGTTTCTAAAAAGGCATGGTAGAATTGTTGTTTAGAAAGGGTTCGATAACCTGGGATGGTTCACAATTTAGTTGACACTTTTTTGAGCACGAAATAAAAATTGGCCGTTAAAATTTATCGGGTCCAGGTTATTTTCTT
>JAFGDY010000066.1 GCA_016931895.1 Anaerolineae bacterium | reverse complement strand
GTGAGTTTGCCTATATGATCGGCGTCAGTGTTGGTACACTTCAGAATTGGGAGCAGGGGCGGCACGAGCGTTATTACAAGTAGCAGCGAGAAATCCGAAAGCAGTCATGGAAGCATTGGGCACAGCGGAATAGAGGATAAAACGGGTCAGATTTGACTATGCCGAGGAGCGTTGTACTATCCATATGGACGAGGTTTTTGCGCCTTACGGGGTGGAGGTTCCACCACCAGCACCGATTTGACGTTCTCTCCTTTCTCCATTTTGGTAAAGGCTTCTTGCCATTGTTGTAAAGGATAAACGCCACCAATGATAGGCCCGAGATTAATGTGGCCCGCTGACAGCAAAGTTAAGACCCGTTCCCAATGAGTGTAAGTGTGGCTAAATGATCCTTGCAGAGTAACGCCTTTGCCTACCAGAGGGTCCAGACTAAAATCCAGAGGTTCAGGCCCCCAACCAATCTTGATGATACGACCATTAGGACGAACCAACTCCAGGGATTGTTGTAGCGCCCGGCTGACGCCTGTGCAATCAACAACAACATCTGCGCCAAAGCCATCGCCCAATGAACGAATTAGGGCCAGAGGATTTTCCTTCTGCACATTCAAGGCATAATGAGCGCCTACCTCTTTAGCCACGGCCAATCGCGGCGCATCGGCGGTTGTGCCCAGCATAATTATTGTGCCAGATCCACTCAACCGAGCCATCAGCAATGCCATAATGCCAATCGGGCCAGGCCCCTGGATGACCACCAAATCACCCGGCTTGACCGTTGATTTTTCTACCAGGGCATTGTAGGCCACGCAGATTGGTTCGGTCAAAGCCGCTTCTTCAAAAGAGACATTATCAGGAATGTGATGCAATATCTGAGGTCGCGCTGCCACATATTCGGTGAACGCGCCATCAACCAAAGCGCCGTATCCTTGGCGATGGGGACACTGATTATAATTCCCGGTTACACAATAGACACATTGGCCACAAACCGAAGCCGCTGTTTCACAAACCACTCGATCACCGACCTTAAAACCATTAACTTGTTCCCCTACCTCGCCAACTACGCCACTAAATTCATGGCCCATCACCAGCGGTAGCTTAATTTTCCAACTTTGGTTTTCGTGCCAAAGGTGAATATCGCTGCCGCAAACGCCGACTGCTTTCACCTCAATCATGACTTGACCAGGTCCCATGACCGGTTTTGGAATATCTCGAATCTCGATGTCGCCATCCTGACGACCAAACTTAACTAATGCTTTCATCTTATCCGCCTCGATGTTGGAAAATATTTGTCCCGCATTTGCTGAAGGAACTCAATTGATGCCTGCATTTCGGCCATGCCGTTCATGCCATCTTCAATGCTGACCCAACCTTCATAGCCTGTTTCGGCCAGAATACCAAAGATCGCCTCGTAATCATTTAAGCCTTTTCCTACAACTCCGTGCCGGAGATTGGGTGAATAGCCAAGCGTGCCATCACTCTGGCGCAACTCTTCTAAAGTTGTTCCTTCTGCCAGATAGCGGTCGCTGGCGTGCATTGTCACCACCCGCTCCGCCACTACCCGCAATAATTCGATGGGGTCATCACCGGCCACAATCGCATTCGACGGGTCGTACTGCACTCCAAAATATTCCCGCTCTGGGATAGCCGTCAATACGTCAAGAAAAACATCCTGTTTTTGAGCAAATTCAGGATATTTCCAATGACCGTCCTTGTAATGGTTCTCCAAAGCCAACACTACCTCGTATTCCCGTGCCACCGGGAGAAGTTGTTCAATTGCTTCGGCCACCCAGGCTATACCCTGTGCCCGGCTGACTTCCGGATAACGTTGGCCGGTCAATACCCGGCAGAAGGAATGTGGGCCACCCAAGTGTCGGGTTACCCGAATCATTTCGGCTTCTCGCGCCAAAGCCTGTTTTCGGGCACCAGGATTTGGATTGGTGAAATCCGGGGAGCAGCACATCATCGGCATGGCAAAGCCGGCCTGCCGGATAGCTTCCCCTACCCGGTTAAGGTAAGCGTCATCCAGGCTGAGTAAAAATCCTTCGTACATTTCCAGCCCGTCGGCATCCAACTGCCGGGCCATTTCAATCCATTCAAACACGGTCATTGTGCGGTGATGAGCAATTTCATCCAGATAGCATTTAGGAAATGCAGCAATTTTCATTGGTTCCTCTCTATACGGCTCGCCCTGGCCAGGCCTCCGGGTTTACCAGGAATGGTGGCCGTTCACCCCGCAAAACCTGCAAAAGCTGTTCCACTGCGCCTTGACTCATTGCCTCACGGCCCAAATCAGTAAATGAGGAAATGTGCGGCGTAGCCACTACATTGGACATCTGAAAAAGGGGATTGTCGGGTGCTGGTGGTTCAGGGTCAAAAACATCCATCGCTGCGCCGGCCAGTTGTCCGGCTTCCAAAGCCTCGATCAAAGCAATTTCATCAACCACCGGCCCACGGCTGACATTGATCAAAAAAGCCGTTGATTTCATTCGCTGCAATTCCGGCGCACCAATCAAATGTCGCGTTTCAGGGGTGAAAGCGGGATGTAACGTAACAAAATCGGCCTGATCCAGCAGTACCTCCAGGCTATCTACTGCCACCACCCTCATTGCTTCAGCCTGGCTCCGGTTGATGTACGGGTCAAAAGCAACAACCTGCATTTGCAGCCCTTGCCTACAGATTTCGGCCACCCGGCGGCCAATGCGACCAAAACCAACCACGCCCAACGTCCGGCCTCGCACCTCCGTGCCCTGTAACCGGTTGTGGGGAATATTCGCTGTCCCGCGCAGATTCCTATCGCCGGCAGTCACCTGTTTAGCCAGGGCCAGCAATAGGGCAACGGCATGCTCGGCGGTCGACTCGGTGGGCGCATCGGGCGTGTTGACCACCAAAATGCCTCGTTCTGTGGCGGCATCGAGGTCAACATTATCCACACCAATGCCGTGCCGGGCAATCACCTTGAGACCATCTCCGGCCTGATCCATAAATGCGCCGTCAGCCATTGGCTCAACACCCAAAACAACCCCGGCCACGTCCGCCAGATCGGCCGGGTTTGTGCTATGGATAGTTTCTGTTTCTGCCTCAAGCAAAGCCAACGGTTCCGGCATTAAATCGTATCCAACCCAAACTTTGTGTTTCATATGTTTCCTCTCTGAATTCTGACTAAAGAAAGATCAGACGATTGATATTGGTTTGCGGGTGCTGCATAATGCGGAAAGTATCTGACAATCGTGCTCGTCGCCATTTTATCACCCTCACTTCTCGTTGTCAACGCACTTAAATTTACCTTAATAACCTTTGCTGCTAGTTTGCGGAGGTCATGAGGATTTTGGCTTGCGGCTGGTCTACGCGAGTTATGCCACGGTGAGCGGGGGCGGAGTCGAAACTGAACCCCGCTTGAAGTATCTGGAGGTGTGGTTCTCCAATCACCTTGAAGATAGCTGGGAAATTCGAAATCAAGCAGGCGTAAATAACTGATAAACGTCCATTGTTACATCGGCACCTCGGGGTGGGTTTATCCCCACTGGCGGGGCGTCTTCTATTTGCCGAAGCTACCCCAATCTCAAACAATGACGCCAATGGTCAGGCCGTGACCGATGCTCAGACACTGCGAAATTTGACTCGGTTGGCCTGACTGTTGGGGTATGAGGAGGTGTTTAATGGGTGTGCCGAAGATTGAACATTACCAGTTTGGCGAGATTATCATTGACGGCCGGCGTTACAGCCGGGATGTCATCATTTATTCCGGCGGGGTGGAGATTTCTTTGTTCGAAGAACCCTGATCAGTTCAAACTTTTCCTCGTATCTTTATGGACGAGCTTTTTGCACCCTACGCCAGTTTTTTCTGTCTAGCTCTGGTGGTAGCATGGCGTGCTTATTAATCTCACTCAGGTGGGCAGGACAATGGGTAATTAGGGATTGCTCAAGTGGGTTATAAAAAAATATCAAGGTTAGTGGAAAATTTAACATCTCCTTCGCCCAATCGAGTAAGGAGCGCCAATGATAAATTCCATCTGGGTGAGACAAAGATAGCTCGTTTTTCGGTTCAAAAATCGCCCAATTTAGTATGGGTGAGCCGAGGTGAGAAACGATATAATAGAAGTGTATCTAAGCATGTCTGGAAAGTTGCGGAGAGAAAACCTAAAAATGAGGAGACTGGGACGATGACATCGGTATTTATCATTTCCGATCACGCCATATTTGGGCAAGGCTTGGAAAATCTACTGCGTGAAGAAACCGTGGTTGATATTGCCGGGCAGGCAACAGGAGTGACCCAGGGAATTGAACAGATTAAAGGGTTACAACCGGATATTGTCATCATTGATACCAATGGCCCGCCCAATGATTCTGCGGCAACGATAATGCGTATTCTCATGGAAATGCCGAATGTTAAAGTAATCAGCTTGAGCTTGCATCATAACAAATTTTACATCTTCCGCGCTCTGTTGGGTATTGTTACCAGCCCGCGTGATTTGGTCAAAGCTGTTGAACAGGATGTTTTGTTTCTCAACCAATTAAATTACGGTTCCAGCCCAACTGATTGACGAGGCGTATCCCACCCCCTTGAGCCGGTAAACAAAGGCGTTTATGGAATTTGTGAAAATTGTGGAAAACCAATTAATCCCGAACGGTTAGAAATTTTGCTAGCCGTTATACCTTGCGCAGACTGCGCGCAATAACAAACAAAACCTGGTCTGGAGTTTTAGGCTTAACAAAGGAAAAACATTTACCAAAGCCTTAACAAGGAGACTGATGATGATAACGCTTGAAGAAAAAACTCTGATTGACCGATCAGTTGAAGAGGTCTTCTATTTTGTGGCTAACGCCGAAAATATGTCAAAGTGGAAATCGGCAGTTTTTAAGGTTGAAAAGATATCTGCTGGTCCGCTGGGAGTTGGCACGCAATTTTGGATGATGCGCAACCTGCCGCAAGGGCGGGTCGAAAATACTTTTGAGGTGATTGCCTACGAGCCACATACAAAGTTCTCTATCAAAACTGTTTCAGGGCCTACGCCGTTTGTGTATCACTATCGCTTTGCCAGAGTTGATGAGGGCACCTCTTTGACCCTGGTTGCCGAAATTCAAATCAATGGCTTGGGTAGAATTGCCAAACCTGTCTTGGCCATCGGCCTTAAAAAAGGCATCAGGGACAATCTGAAATCTCTCAAAAGACTTATGCAAACCCGTGAACCTCAACCGTTTCATCCTGCCTCCTAAAACAGATAGTTTTTCCAGAAAGCGTTAAACCAATGCTAAGATCTGCTGATAAGTTAAAAGAGTACACGGTTCAAGCCCCGGACGGTCCGGTAGGCACGGTGAAAGATTTTTATTTTGATGACGAAAACTGGATCATTCGTTATTTGGTGGTTGATACCGACCCCTGGCTGTCCAGGCAAGATGTGTTGCTCTCTCCCGAAGCCCTGACCCAACCCGATTGGGCGCGGCGTCTTTTTCCGGTAAAGTTATCCCAGGCCCAAGTGAAACAAAGCCCGGCGGTTGATACCACCAGACCCATCTCTCGCCGCCAGGAAGCAGAAATGCGGGCCTATTATCACTGGCCCATTTACTGGACTCCGGGTAGGCTGCTGGCGGCCCAACAAACCCGCAAAATGGCCGCCCAGCCCAAAAATCAAGAAGGCCGGCCGGAAGACGATCAGACCGATTCGCATTTACGCAGCGCCACCGAAGTGACCGGCTACCACCTGTGGGCCAGAGATGGCGTAGTGGGCCATGTGGAAGATTTTATTATTGACGATCAACGATGGGAGATTGATTACCTGGTGATAGGCACGCGAAACTGGCTACCGGGTAAAAAAGTATTGATCTCGCCATCGTGGATAGAGGAGGTGTCGTGGCCGGGGCAACAGGTTCACGTTGATCTGGCTCGGGAAACCATCAAAAATAGCCCCGAATATGATCCTTCGACGCCGATAAACGAAGGGTACCAAGAACGAAAGAATAATTGAAGAAACAGAAAGGATATCCGACCATGTTGCGAAGCGTGAAAGAATTAAAAAATTATACCCTCCAGGCCAAAGATGGTGAAGTTGGCCTGGTGGTGGACCTATACTTTGACGACGACCAATGGACGGTGCGCTACCTGGTGGTAGATACCGGCAAGTGGCTGCCGGGACGCCGGGTCCTCGTCAATCGTCTGGCGCTTGGCCGGCCGGATTGGCAGTCTCATGTATTTCCCGTAGATTTAACCAAGGAACAGGTGAAGAACAGCCCGGATATTGATTTGGCCCAACCTGTCTCTCGGCAAGCAGAGATAGATTTGGTGCAGCACTATCAATGGCCCATTTATTGGTCTATGCCGGGTGGGATTTATCACCTGGGGGTG
>JAFGDY010000065.1 GCA_016931895.1 Anaerolineae bacterium | reverse complement strand
TTCTGGTTCACCTCTGTATTTTGAACCAGAGCATACCCCATTTTCCGGTTAGGACAAATTGGAAATTTCAGCGTGCGTTTAGTATATATTGGGTGAAGTAGGTTTGTATTAAATCAAGTAAATTGTCTTTGATTTCAGGGTCTTTTAATAGATAGCGTTTTTGATAAATAGCGCCGGTTACAAAATAGCCTGTGTTGTCTAAAAATAAATGTACTGGTGTATTGCGATGTTTTTTAAGCATAAGATGCACCTGCCCGTTTTGCCAAAGCGAGGTAGGAGTTGTCGCGGTGTCCAGAGCTTGCTCTGGTTTTGCCAAAGCAAGCTTTGGACTCCCTTTTTCTTTTATTTTAACCCATCCAGGGCCAGATTCAAAAGCAGCACATTGACTCGCGGCTCGCCCAACAGGCCGAAGGTGCGGCCTGCGGTGTGCTTATTAATCAGGCGGTTGACTTCTGCCAGATCAAGCCCTCTGACCTGGGCCACTCGCGTCGCCTGATAGCGGGCCGCGGCTACGCTGATATGCGGGTCCAGCCCGCTGGCCGAGGCTGTGACCAGGTCGACCGGCGCAGGGGCGTTGTTGTTCGGGTCGACAGCCCGCAGCGCGTTGAGACGCGCCTGCACATTGGCCATTAAGATAGCGCTGGTTGGCCCTAGATTGGAGCCGGAGGAAGCGGCTGCATTGTAAGGGAACGGCTGAGTAGCCGAAGGTCGGCCCCAGAAATATTGGGGGGCATCAAACGGCTGGCCGATGAGTTCTGAGCCAACCAGCCGCCCATTTTTGACAATCAAACTGCCGTTGGCCTGATGTGGAAAAATAAGTTGAGCCAATGCGGTTACGGTCCAAGGATAAAGCAGGCCAGTGACGAGAGTAAATAAGGTCAATAACACAATTGCCGGTTTAAGTTGAGTGTGCATTTGATTGTTTCCTCGTTAGCGGTTAGCAGTTAGCGGTTAGCTTTTTGCTACTTGCTACCTGCTAACGGCTATCGGCTATCAGCTATACTAATCCCAGTCCTACCAAAATCATATCAATCAGTTTGATGCCGATAAAAGGCGCAATCAGACCGCCGCCGCCATAAATAAGCAGGTTATTGCGCAGCAGTTGCGTCGCGCCTACCGGACGATAGGGCACTCCCCGCAGCGCCAGCGGGACCAGGGCAATAATGATGAGGGCATTAAAAATAACCGCCGATAGGACGGCGCTTTGTGGTGTAGCCAACCGCATAATGTTCAGGCTGTCCAAAATGGGATAGGTAGCCGCAAAAGCTGCCGGAATGATGGCAAAATATTTGGCTATGTCATTGGCAATGCTAAAAGTGGTCAACGCGCCGCGGGTCATCAACAACTGCTTACCGATTTCCACAATCTCGATGAGCTTGGTCGGGTTGCTATCCAGATCGATCATATTAGCCGCTTCACGGGCCGGTTGGGTGCCGGTGTTCATGGCCACGGCCACGTCGGCCTGAGCCAGGGCCGGGGCGTCATTGGTGCCATCGCCGGTCATGGCGATCAGTCGGCCTCCGGCCTGGTATTCTCTAATAAGCTTCAGTTTGGCCTCAGGCGTGGCTTCGGCCAGAAAGTTATCTACCCCCGCCTCAGCGGCAATAGCGGCGGCAGTGAGCGGGTTGTCCCCGGTGATCATCACTGTTTGAATGCCCATTTTCCGCAGATGGCTGAAGCGTTCTTTGATGCCGCCTTTCAGTACATCCTTTAAATGAATTATACCAACCACCTCACCGTTGCGGGCCACTACCAACGGCGTACCGCCGTCGTGGGCAATGCGTTCAACTATGGCTTTCATTTCCGGGGGTGGAGTGTAGTTATTTTCAAGAGCGTAGGCGGCAATGGCGTCAGCAGCGCCTTTACGGATGCTGGTTCCGTTCAGGTCTACGCCGCTCATGCGGCTTTGGGCGCTAAAGGGCACAAAGCGTGCCCCGTAGGCGACTTCATTCCGACCGGCCTTTTGCCCACGCAGGCCATATTCCTGTTTGGCCAGCACCACAATGCTGCGACCTTCAGGCGTTTCATCGGCCAGCGAGGCCAGTTGCGAAAGTTCGGCTACCTCTCGGACGTCAGTACCATTCAGCGAAATAAACTCAACCGCCTGACGATTGCCCAGAGTGATGGTGCCGGTCTTGTCCAGCAACAACACGTCCACGTCGCCGGCAGCCTCCACCGCCCGGCCCGACAGGGCGATGATGTTGCGTCGAATCAGCCGGTCCATCCCGGCAATGCCGATGGCGCTCAACAAACCGCCGATGGTGGTCGGAATTAGGCAGACCAGCAGGGCCACCAGCACGGTGATGGTAATCGGTTGGCCCTGTCCCACGGCCCTGACGCTGTAAATGGAGAAGGGCAGCAGCGTGGCTACCACCACCAGAAAAATAATCGTAAAGCCGGCCAGCAGAATGTTGAGGGCAATCTCGTTGGGCGTTTCTGGCGCCTGGCCCCTTCTACCAGGCCAATCATCCGGTCCAGAAAGCCCTCGCCGGGATTGGCGGTGATTTTGACGATAATCCAGTCGGAGGTAACGCGGGTGCCGCCGGTCACGGCGCTGCGGTCGCCGCCGGACTCGCGGATGACCGGCGCGCTCTCGCCCGTGACGGCGCTTTCATCAACCAGGGCCACGCCTTCGATAACCTCGCCGTCGGCGGGGATGATGTCCCTGGCTTCTACCAGCACCAGGTCGCCCTGGCGTAATTCTGTGGAGGTGGTTGGTTCCTGGGGCGCATTTCTGTCTGCTTTGGCGAGTCTTTTGGCTCTGGTTTTCTGCCGGGTCTGGCGCAGCGCCTGGGCCTGGGCTTTGCCCCGCCCTTCGGCCAGCGCCTCGGCAAAGTTGGCAAACAGCGCCGTAAAGCAGAGCCAGAGCGCCACTGCGCCCATAAAGGCAGTGGAGTCACTCTCGATAGGGCCGTTGATGAGCGTCCAGCCAAAGAGAGCGGTCAGCAAAACACTGCCGACCTCGACGATGAACATGACCGGGTTGCGGATTTGTTGGCGCGGGTCGAGCTTGATGAAAGAGCCAAGCAGCGCCCGTTGGTAAAGTTGGCGTTTTAGGTTAGTTTGTTTTTGAGTTGATGACATGGTTAAACCCCCGTGAAAATAGGCGTTTGGAGCGTTTGGAGTCCAAAGCTTGCTTTGGAAATGCCAGAGCAAGCTCTGGACTCCTGCTCCTTCTAAAAATAGCGTTTGGAGTCCAAAGTTTGCTTTGAAATGCCAGAGCAAGCTCTGGACTCCTTTCAGGACGAGAACTTCTCCCCAAAGTATTTTTTCCAGACCAGATACGTGATAGGCAGGGTTAGCCAGAAAGCAATCGCCGCAATCTGGGAGACATGATTGCTCCAGTGTCCGGTTAGCACTAAAAAAATAACTGCGATGAGCGAAGCGATGATTTGAAACAAACCAAAGCCCAAGAGCATGAGACTAACGGCCCGAATAATTGAATCCTTTGGTATCATCAAGTTCGCTTGTCCTAAAAAACGACTCCCTGATAGAGCAACAACTGCTCTACAATTGGCCCCAGGGCCAGCGCCGGGAGAAAACTGAGTGCGCCAACAATCAACACCACTGCTGCCAGCCAACCAATGAACAGGGGGGTGTGGGTAGGCAGCGTGCCGGAACTGGGTGGCACTTTCTTTTTGCGTGCCAGCGACCCGGCAATGGCCAGGGCAGGCAGGGCCACCCAGTAGCGAGCAAAGAGCATGGCCAGCCCACCAGTGATGTTGACGAAGGGGGTGTTAGCTCCGTAGCCGGCAAAAGCGCTGCCGTTGTTGTTGCCCTGCGAACTGTAAGCGTACAAAATTTCGCTAAAACCATGCGGCCCGCTGTTTTGAATACCGCTTGACCCGTAGCCGGTCGTCAAGGCAGCGGCGGTGCCCAGCAGGACCATCATTGGCGGGATAAGGATGGCAATAGCGGCCATTTTCATTTCAAACACTTCAATTTTTTTACCCAAATATTCCGGGGTGCGGCCCACCATTAGCCCGGCCACAAATACAGCCACAATGGCAAAAACCAGCAAACCATACAGGCCGGAGCCAACTCCGCCATAGATAACTTCGCCCAGTTGCATCAAGAATAGTTCAACCAGCCCGCCCAGGGGGGTGTAGGAATCGTGCATTGAGTTGACCGAGCCATTGGAGGCGGCGGTGGTCGCCGTAGCCCACAGGGCCGAGTTGGCCACGCCAAAACGCACCTCTTTGCCTTCCATATTACCGCCGGGTTGCAGGTCGGTGGCTGCTTGGTCAATGCCCAGGGTGGTTAAAATGGGATTGCCGCCGTACTCGGCGCTAACGTTGAGAGCCAATAAGGGAATAAAGAAAAGGTTCATAAAAATCAAAATCGCCCAGCCCTGGCGGGTATCACCCACCATCTGACCAAAGGTGTAACATAATGCCGCCGGAATGAGCAAAATGGCCAGCATTTCAAAAAAGTTGGAGAGCAGGGTGGGGTTTTCAAACGGATGAGCCGAGTTGGTGTTAAAGAAGCCGCCGCCGTTGGTGCCTAACTGTTTGATGGCAATTTGCGAGGCTGCCAGGCCAACGGCCAATACCTGCTCGGTGACAAGATTGCCGCCGGTATCGGTGGTGGGTTGCAGTAACGGGACAGTCTGGGCGGCCTGGAAGGTTTGTACGACGCCCTGCGAAACCAATAGCAGGGATAGGGCCAGTGACAGGGGTAGCAGGATGTAGAGGATAGTGCGAGTCAGATCCACCCAGAAATTCCCGATAGCTTGGGCAGATTGTCGCGATAACCCTCGAATCAAGGCGACCAGCACAGCCATTCCGGTGGCCGCCGATACAAAGTTTTGCACGGTTAGCCCCAGCATTTGGGGTAGGTAGCCCAGTGTGGTTTCGCCGCCGTAATTTTGCCAGTTGGTGTTGGTGGCAAAACTGATGGCAATGTTCAGGGCGGTGTGGGCCTCTACCGGCCCCAGGTGTTGCGGGTTTAACGGCAGCAGGTTTTGCAGGCGTAAAATCAGATAGAGCGCCAGAAAACCCAGCCCATTGAGCAGCAGCATCGCCAGGGCGTAAATTTTCCAATCCATCTCTTGTTGAGGATTCACCCCGGCCAGCCGGTAAAGTAATCGTTCAACCGGCCCAAGCAGCCGGTCCAAGGGGGTACAATCACCGCTATACACGCAGGCCATATACGTGCCCAACGGTTTCACCATCAGCAGAAGCATGAGTAGATAAAAACCAATTTGCAGCCAGCCACTACTGGTCATTAGAATTTTTCTCCCCTCACCAACATCACCAGCAGGTAAACCAACAGGGCAATGGCAATAAACCCTGCAATGCCATATAAAATTGCCACGTTATTCCTCCATCAGGTGTTGAGCGCCCAGCACAAAGCCAATACTAATCAGGAAGAAAAGTAAGGTGATGCTGAGATAGATTAAATCAATCATCAATCAATTCCTATCAGGTTAATTCCACCAGACAGGGCACCACCGGCAAGGACAGCATGGTTCCCCCTCTTCTGCCTTAACCCAATATTGCTGAATTTCGGCATCTAAATTCGGGCCGATCCCCTGCGAGGGGTTATCAAGCTGGGGCGAGTTAGCCAGCATTGTCTCATCGGCCTCCAGCAATATTGCCCCCTGTGCCGGCCCAAAGGTCAATTTCTCCCAGGGAATGGGCACAATCTTATTCTTATGGGGTATCATTGCCGTTTTACCCTTAAACGCCGGGTCGTCAAAAGAAACAACAACATAAATCGGATGGCCGTCTTTCATGTCTACAACAACATTTTTGATGGTCCCCAGATTGGCGCTGGCAGAGTTGGTGATTCTATGGTCAATGAAAGTGCAAATATCTGAAGTTAATGCCTCTTCTGGATAGGCTGGGTCTGGCGACAACGTTCTGACCCAGGCCAAAAGCCCCACAAACACGAAAATCGTTAAGGTAATATAGAACATTCGCTTCATAGTTGACCCCTAATCTAAACATCTTTATTGGGTGTTGTTTTCCGATTTCTGGGTATCCTGTCCATACTCATCGGATCGCAGTAACCGCTTTAAAAAATCAACCAGGGTCCGGCTGGCTAACCAGATAAGCACGACTACCGGACCGATTATCCATACGACTAAAATCAGCTCCAAAACCTCAAGCGCATTGTAATGGTGGGTCATCAAACCAGCTCCTCATTCATTAAATATGATAGGGGACGTCAATAATCACCACACCCGGATAACCACGCAGGCGCAAGCGGAGCATATTGGCGGTCTGGTTGTGTAATAGCCGGGCAATCGCCGTGGTGGGAATAAACTCCGGCACAACGACGGTGATAAGTTGTTGGGGATGTTCGGCCACAGCCTGCCCGATGTAATTTACCAGGGGCGTCAGCACGTCGCGGAAATCATAGGTGATCTGCACCAGGTTAATCCCATCCGTAATCTCCGGGAAGCGCTGCCAACGACGTTTCAGGTATTCTTTGTTTTGCGGGCTGGTGACAATGCTGACCGCGTATACGTTATTTGAAAAACGTTTGGCATAACGCAGGGCGCGCAGGGTGCCCAGGTGGACGTCCCCAATCGGGATAATGACCATATCGGCCACCTCATGCATATCCTTGAGGGAAAAATTACGAGTGCTCAGGGCTTCGGCCACGCCGTCGTAGTGATGTTTGATGGAAATGAACAACCAGATAATGAGCGGTATAGCCAGCACCACAATCCAGGCCCCTTCAATAAATTTGGTGACAATCAGAATGATTAACACCACAAAGGTTACTACCGAACCAATCGCGTTGAGGCCGCGTTTCCACCACCAGCCGCCTTCGTAATGGATGGTGGTACTGCCGGTGTGAACCTGCTCGCCCGGCGGAACTTTGGCCACTTTCCCCATCAAGCGGAACATCCCGGCCTGGGATAGGGTAAAACTGGTCATTACGCCCAGGGCATACAGGGGCAGCATCCGAATTTCGTCGGCGTCAAAGGCAATGGCGATGATGGCGGCCAGCGAGGCCAACACAACAATCCCGGCGCTGTAAACCAGCCGGTCGCCCCGGTTTTGCATCCAGCGGGGCATAAAACCGTCCCGAGACAGAAACGCGCTCAAGCGGGGAAAATCCTGATACGCGGTATTGGCGGCCAGCACCAGGATGAGCATGGTAAATAATTGCACCCAATAATATAGAAAACCGCCGCCGGTAACTGCGCGAGCCAGTTGTGACAGGATACTCTCTGTTTCACGGGGAATCAGGTGTAAATGGGTTGCCAGGAATGAAATGCCGATGAAGAGCGACATCGCCATGATGCCCATGGCCACCATGGTCTGGGCCCCATTTTTCGACTCTGGGGGCTTAAAAGCCTGCACCCCGTTACTGATGGCTTCGATGCCGGTCAGGGCGGTTGTGCCGGCGGCAAAGGCTCGTAGCAGCAACCAAGCATACGCAAATCCGATGAAGTCGCTGACCGGCGGCACGGTGGTGGTGACTATGTTTATGGGCGCAGCCCCAAACAATTCAAAGTAGCGCGCCAGCCCAATCACTATCACCACCAGCACGCCGATGACAAAGGCGTAAGTAGGCAGAGCAAAAATGGTACCGCTTTCTCGCACCCCCCGCAGGTTGACCCAGGTGATCACCAGGATGATTAATAAAGTCAGTAGCAGGCGATAATCATAATACTGGGGAAAAGCCGAGGTGAAAGCCCGCACCCCGGCTGAAACTGATACCGAGACAGTAAGAACGTAGTCGGTGAGCAGGGCGGCAGCGGCAATTAGAGAAGGCATGGTGCCCAGATTATCTTTGGCCACGGTGTAAGCCCCGCCTCCTTCCGGGTAGTGGATAATGGTTTGAATATAACTGAAGATAACGGTCAAAACCAGGGCGGCAATGCCCATGGCCAGCGGCAAGGTCATAGCCAACGCGCCGCTGCCCAACAAAATCAGAATGCTCATGATGGCTTCGGTAGCGTAGGCGTTACTGCTGATGGGATCTGAAGCAAAAACGGCCAGCGCCCGCACTTTGTCCAGCCGCTCGTGCAGCTCGTGGCTGTTAGGGATAGGGTCGCCAATGAGCAGGCGCTTAACTTGTGAGAGATACATCAGGTGTATAACCCCCATGGATAAGATTTACAAGGGGTCTTCTTTCCCTTGTTTCTTATACCATACCAAAAAACATATAAATGATGTGTCAAGAAAATAAGGGGGAATATCAAGAAAGTGTCAAGAATTATAGCGTTGTAGTTGATTAGGCATCACTGCGCCCATCATCCCTGGCAGTCCTTTGCGGGATGACCGTTTTTATGATAAGCTGAGACTGTGTTTTTGTTTCCACTAAAATCAAACTAACCGAAATACTGGCAGACTGGCTGCGTAAACAAAGTATTGCCATCTAAAAACAACAATGCTCCCTCTCAAACAATTGTTATGCACTCCGGGCGTAGACCCCGACTACGGCTTTGACTTATCGCCGGATGGAACTAAAGTTGCTTTTGCCTGGAACCCAACCGGCCGTTGGGAAATTTACGAAGCGCCAATTGACGGAACCGTTGCGCCGCGCCAGATTTCAAACGGGCCGGGCGCAAAATTTGCGCCCCGCTACTCCCCCAACGGCACTCGTCTGGCTTACGCCGCCGATTTTGACGGCGGTGAAAATTTCCACCTCTTTATCTTTAACCTGACCCAAAAGCGGCAGGCCGATCTCACGCCGAATATTGGCTGCGCCCTCTTGCCCCACTTTGCCTGGTCGCCGGATGGCGCCCGCATTGCCCTGCTCGCCGACCGGCCCGGCCATTTCAGCGTTTACACCCTCCCGGCTGACGGCGGCGACATGCAGTTGGTGTTGGATGCGGGCCGTCCGGCCTGGGACGTGCGCTGGTCGCCAAATGGGCGCTGGCTGGCCGTGGAAGTGGACTGGCGCGGCCAGGACCATACCATCTTCCTTGTCTCAATGGTTGACGGTACAACCACTCAACTGGTTGAAGACGGCGTGTTGCTCAACGCCATGCACCCGGCCTGGTCGCCCGACAGCCAACGCCTGGCCTTCTGCGCCGACCCGCATGGCTGGTACGACCTTGGATTTTATCACCTGGCCGGCGGCGTGGTGGAATGGGCCAGTGGCGGCAGCGGCGACGATATTTCTCCGGCATGGTCTGCCGCTGGCGGGTTGGCTTACCTGCATCGCCACGGCGCGCTGACCCGGCTGGCTGTGCGGCAGCCGGGCGAAAAAATAGTTTATCATCAATTAGGGGAGGGTGTTCATGCCCGCCCCACCTTTACGCCGGACGGCCGCCAGATTGTCCTGACCTTCAACAGTCCGCGTTGGCCCAACGATTTGTGGCGTTTTACCCTGGCCGACAATCGGTTTTGCCCGTTAACCCGCTCCTGGCCCGCTACCCTGCCCGGCGAATCCTTTATTATCCCTGAAGAGATTTATTATCCCGGCCTTGATGGCGCCCGGATTCCGGCGTTGCTTTACCGGCCTGAAAACTCTAATGCCTTCAGCCCGGCGGTGGTGGTTATTCACGGCGGGCCAAACTGGCATGTTTCGGTGATGTGGTTTCCCTTGATGGCCCACCTGGCCGGCCGGGGCTGGGTGGTGCTGGCCCCCAATTATCGCGGCTCCACCGGCTACGGCCGAGCCTGGCAAACGGCCAACCGTTTTGACCTGGGCGGCATTGACACGCAGGATTGCGCCGCCGCCGCCCTTTACCTGGCCCGCGAGGGTCTGGCCGACCCGGCCCGCATTGCCGTGACCGGCCGCAGCCACGGCGGCTACCTGACCATGACCTGCCTGACCCAATTTCCTGAGCTATGGGCGGCGGGATCGGCGGTGGCGCCGTTTCTTAATTGGTTCACCGCCCATCAAAATTCTCGCCCCGATCTGCAATATTGGGACCTGGAAAACATGGGCGATCCCCGGGAAAATTACGAGCGGTGGCACCAACATTCGCCCTTCTTTTTCCTGGAGCAGATCAAAGCGCCGGTGCAATTAATTTGCGGCGAGCATGATCCCCGCTGCCCGCCAAGCGAAGCGGTGGCCGCCGCCCAAAAATTGCAAGCCCTGGGTCGTAAAGTAGAGTTGTTATGCTACCCCGACGAAGGGCACGTTTTCCTTAAACTTGAGAATCTGCTGGACTCAGAACTCCGCCGCGTCTCATTTTTGGCTGCTGCGTTGGAAAATCCCTAACGCAGCGTGTGTCTCTTATTGGCCATTCATTTGTGATTTGCGTTTATCCATTTGCATTTTCTACGGAGAACCCATGAACCTTAACCTTTTGTCACTTCAAGATATTGAAGCCATCCATCAGGCCACATTGCGTATTTTGGGCGAAACCGGCGTAATTTTAACCGAGCCTCAGAGCCGCGAAATTCTCACCGGGGCCGGGGCCGCCGTGCAGGATCAGCGCGTCCTCCTACCCCCCGACCTGGTGGAAAAATGTATTGTTCAGGCCGGTAAAAGACCCACTTTATTAGGCCGTAACGGAATCAGCAGAACGTTAGGCGACGGCGCGCTGTCTTTCCACAACCTGGGCGGCGCGCGGGAGGTGTACGACGCCGCCGGCAGCACTCGCCGCCCGGCCACCATCCAGGATGTGCAAAACGCCACCCGCCTGCTGGATGCGCTGGACAACTGCCATACCATCACCCCCTTTTTTACCCCCTGCGACGTGCCCGGCCCGGTGATGTCGCTCTCAATGTATCGCCACGCCCTCCCCCATACCGTCAAACCGTTGCAAGGGCCGGGCATCCAATATGCCGCCGAAGTGCGTTATGCGGTTAAAATGGCCGAGGTCATTGGCCACCCGGCCCAGGTGTTGACCCTATCCCTGTCGCCGGTCAGCCCGCTGACCATCCCTGACCACGAAGCCGAAGCAATCATTGAGATCGCCCGGATGGGCATTACCTTTGGTCCTCTACCCTGCCCCACTGCCGGAATGACCGCGCCGTTCTCAATAGCCGGGGCCATTGCCCAACAAAATGCCGAGATACTTTTTGCCCTGGTGTTGGCCCAACTCGTCCGCCCCGGCCTGCCGATGATTTACTGCGGCCGGCTGGCCATGATGGAACCGCGCACAGCCCTGGCCGTGTGGGGAGGGGTTGAGCTGGGCCTGCTCTCGGCGGGCACGGTGCAACTTGGCCACCATTATGGGCTGCCGGTGAACGTGTACGGTTTTTCTACCAATGCGCACACCTGCGATGTGCAAAACGGTTTTGAGCGGGCGATAGGCGCGGTGATTCCGGCCCTGGCCGGCGCCGACGAACTTTCAGGCATTGGCGAGATGGAGGCCGGCGTGATGGGGTCTTATGCCCAGATGGTGCTGGACAACGAATTTGCGGCCGGTATTTTGCGCCTGCGTCGTGGTTTTAGCGTCACTGCCGAAGCCCTGGCCGTGGACGAAATTGCCGAAGTCATGCGCTCTACCCGCAACTTCATGGCCCAACTGCACACTGTTAAATACCTGCGAGCCGGGGAAATGCTGCTGACCCGCCTGGCCGAGCGCGACTCGTGGAATACCTGGGAGCAGGGCGGCCGGCAGGGCATGGCCGAACGCGCCCAGGCCGAAGCCGAACGCCTCTTGCGTGAACATCACGTGCCGCCATTGGCTGAAGCGCAGGAAAAAGAATTGGCCATGCTGCTGGCCGCGGCTGAAAAAGAATTGGTCAAGTAGGGGCCGCCACACTTCTGGAGTGTCTCCACTTTGCCCATATCCTCTTGACCAGAACCCTTTTCTGGATTATCCTGAGTGAATACGGATAAAGTTTAAATTACCAAATTCACTTTCAGGAGATTCCTATGTTTACTAAAGCTAAGGCCATGCAGGCGCAGTTAACTGATTGGCGACGTGACTTTCATGCCCACCCGGAACTGGGTTTTGAGGAGATTCGCACCTCAACCCGGGTGGCCGAAGAATTGGATAAGATGGGGTACCGGGTCCGGCGGGGGGTAGGCCGGACCGGGGTGGTGGCCGATAGTGGTTTTGGCCAGCCGGCGATTGCTATCCGCGCCGATATGGATGCCCTGCCTATTCAAGAGGCCAATGAAGTAGCTTACGCTTCCCAAAATTCGGGAGTCATGCACGCCTGCGGTCACGACGCGCACACAGCCATGGCGCTTGGCGTGGCGGCTTTACTGTCAACCGAGCAGTTTCCGGGCATGGTCCGGTTTTTGTTCCAGCCCTCCGAAGAAGTGGCCGACGAGGAAGGTTTCAGCGGGGCGATGCGGATGATCCAGGAGGGGGTCTTAGAAGGGATGGATGCAGTGATTGCCTTGCACGTTGATCCTACCACTCCGGTGGGCAGTATTCGGGTTGACGCCGGCCCGGCTTCCGGGGGAGTGGATTCCTGGTTTGGCTGGATCATCGGCAAGGGGGGGCACGGGGCCTATCCCCACGAAGTGATTGACCCCTTTTATATTTCGGCTCACATTATTCTGGCGCTCAACGGCATTGTCTCCCGCCGCCTGGCTCCGTTCAATCCGGCGGTGGTCAGCATTGGCTCCTTGCACGGCGGGTCCACCGAAAATGTCATCCCCACCCGGGTGGATATTACCGGCACCTTACGTTACACCGATGTGAAAATACAAAAACAAATTCATGCCGAAATCAAACGCGCCTTTGAGCTGTCCCACTCGTTGGGCGGTAATTATGAACTGGAATTTGAGATAGGCGTGCCGCCCATGTTGAATCATCCCCAGGTAGTTGCCCTGATCAAGAGCGTGGCCGCCGATCTGCTTGGCCCGGAACATGTTTTGCCCATGGCCAAAGAACTGGGCGCGGAGGATTTTAGCTGTTTTTCCAAAGCAATCCCCGGCGCAATGTTTGATTTGGGCGCGCTTATTGAGGGCGATATGCGTTATAGTCACAACCCCCGGTTTGACATTGACGAAGGCGCTTTGCCCGTTGGCGTGGCCATTCTAACCGAAACAGCCCTGCGCTTTCTGCGGCAAGGAAAACAAAATGGACAAACCGGCTAAGCTCACCGAAAAATATGAACATCGCGGCTGGCCCTCACTGGCGCGCCCGGATATGAAACCGCCCCCCGGTTGGAGCCTATCGCTCATTACCTCTATTGAGCGCATCCGCCACCACGCTCTTTCGCCGGATGGCCAGACCATCGCTTTTATCAAAGACGGTGAAACGCTTTCTGATGTTTACACCCTGGCCGTATCCGGCGGCTGGCCGCAGCGGATTTCTACCGACCGCGCTCTGGTGGCCTATTGGGAAGGTGATGTGCCGCAGTGGTCGCCGGATGGCCGCTGGCTGGCTTTCACCAAAGACAACCATGTCTACCTGGCCCCGGCCGCCGGCGGACTGCCGCAGAAAATCACCGATTTTGCTACCGGCGCGAGCGCGCCCAAATGGATGCCGGATAGTTACGGCCTGATCGTGTCGGTGGAACGGTACGAGGCCGACCAACTGGTGCTGACCGACCGGGCCGGAGGTTGGCCACGCGCCCTCACCAATTCTGGCGACGGTAATCATTGGCACGCCCAGCCTTCGCCCGATGGGACCATGGTTGCCTTTATTTTTCAGCCCTTTGACGACCTGAACCGGCTTGACCTGCGCCTGATTGACCTGGCCAATGACCAGATTCGCCTGCTGCATGGCCGGCCCAAAGTGCGGATGTGGCTGCCGCGCTGGTCGCCGGATGGGCAATGGCTGGCCTTTATCTCGCAACAGGCCGGTTATGACGATCTGTGGCTGATCCGGCCCAACGAAGAAGGGCTGCGCCAATTGACCAAACTTGGTTACGATATATCGGACCCGGCCTGGTCGCCGGACGGGAAACACATTGCCTGCACCGTCAATCGCGGCGGGGCCATTGATCTGGCCCTGGTTGAAGTGAACACAGGCCGGGTGACCGATTTACGCAGCGGGCCGGGCGTCCATTCGTACCCGCGCTGGTCGCCGGATGGTTCATTTCTTACTTTTGAGTATGAAAGCCCTCTCCAACCGCCCGATATTTACCGGCTTGACCTGGCGGCCGGCCAGGTCAAGCCCCTGACCTTCTCCCAATCACCAACGCTGGCCGGCAATGAACTGGTGCTGCCCAAAAGGGTGGCGTATCAGAGTAACGATGGCCTGGAAATTCCCGCGTTTCTCTACCACCCTCCTCAGCCCAACGGCGCGGCCATTTTATACCCGCATGGCGGGCCGTCGGCCCAATACCTGCTTGAATGGGACATCCTGGCCCAATACCTGGTGGCCAAAGGTTACACTTTTCTGGCCCCCAACTATCGCGGCTCCACCGGCTACGGCGTAGACTTTGAGCGGGCCAATTACAACGATTGGGGCCAGGGCGATATGCAGGACTGTCTTTACGGGGCCAAATACCTGCGCAGCCTGCCCGGCCTTGACCCCGCCCGGCTGGCCATTATGGGGCCGAGCTATGGTGGTTATCTGACCATCTGCTGCCTCTCCCGCGACCCGGAATACCTGTTTGCCTGCGGCATTGCCAAATACGGCGACGCCAATCTCATCAGCTCGTGGGCGCAATGCAAGCGGGAGTTGCGGCTGTATATTGAAACCTTTCTGGGCCATCCAGCCCAAAATCGCCAGGTCTACCTTGAGGGGTCGCCCCTGTACGATGTGCAAAACGTCAAAAAGCCGATGTTCATTCTGCACGGCTTATTGGACAAGGTGGTTGCGCCGGAGGCTTCAGAAGAATGGGTGGAGGCGCTCAAGCGTTACGGCAAAACTTTTGAATACAAAACTTACGCCAACGAGGCCCATGGCTTATTGCGCCGCGCCAATCAACTGGATGCCTACACCCGGATTGAACGCTTTTTAGACTGGTATCTACTGCCATGACCAAATTTTTAACTTATGATGAATTGACCTGGCCGGAAGTGGCCCACTTGCCCCGCGATATTCCCCTTATTTTGCCGTTGGGGCCTGGCTATGACCTGGATCGTTTGGCCGAGGCGTTGGGGCAGCCTGGCCAGGTTGGGCTTTTGCCCGCGTTTCCTTTTGGCTGGGCAAGCAGTGGTTTGCCCGTGGCGGATGAGCTGCTGGGCCGTTACCTGGCCAACTTGTTAGACAGCCTGCGCGACGATGGCTTTAGCCGGGTTTATGCCTTAACCCCGCCGGGGGTTGACCTGGGTTTAGGCCCCAGCCGGTTGGTCCTGCCTCATCCCGGTCAACGGCAGCCTCAGCCCCTCCTGCCTGCCGACGCCGAACGCGACAAAGTGGTCATTATCCCTATTGGCCACACCGAACAGCATGGGTATCACCTGCCCCTCTCCACCGATACGCTCATCATCCAGGCCATTGCCCGCCAAACTGCGGCGGCTGCGCCTACCCGGGCCGTAACGCTGCCGGTGATGCCTTATGGCGTCAGCACGCACCGGGCCACCTTTGCGGGCACGCTGAACGCCGGGGGACGGGCCTTTGAGGATTTCTGGCTGGGCGTCATTGAGACGCTGGCCCGGCGCGGTTTTAACCGTTTTTACCTGTTAAGCGGCCACGGAGGGAATTGTTCGTTCCTGGTCAACGTGGTCAAGTATGCCGGGGAGCGGCACCGGCGCATCTTCTGCGCCACGGCCTGGCTTTACCTGTCGGGGCCAGAGGGGGTAGCGGCGCTGGCGCAGCATCGCCAATCTGCCCTGGGGGGGATGGGGCATGCCGGAGAGCTGGAAACATCGCTTATGTTACACTTGCGCCCAGATTTGGTGCGCCTGGAGCGGGCGGTGGATGAAACGGATTTTGTGACCACGCCCTCCTATTATATGGATTGGGTGGAAGGCGGTGCGTTGATAGCCAATCCGCCCTGGGACGACGACACCCAAACCGGCGCGTATGGCGCAGGCAGCCTGGGCACGGCGGAGAAGGGTGAGTATTGGCTAAAAGCTGCCATTGCTGAAAAAGCGGCCCATGTGGAAGAGATCCACACCCAGCACCAGCGCCGGGAACAGCGTCGCGGCGCTGGTTAAATGAAAATGGTGACTGTCATCAAGCCGCTAAACGTTCAAGGCCAGGGCCTGTTTTAGGACGGCTTCGTCGCCAGCCACCGGCGAAAACTCCAAACCAACGTAGCCGCTGTAGCCGGTTTGCTTGATGGCGGCAAAGATATGGCGGTAATCAAGCTCGCCGCCAACCAACTCGTGGCGACCGGGCACTCCTGCCGCGTGAAAATGGCCGATCCAGGGGGCATAAAGGGTAAGATTGGCAATCAAATTGCCCTCGGTCACTTGTTGGTGATACAGGTCGTCCAAAATCTTTAACGCCGGGGAATCCACTTCTTGAATCAGGTCCATGGCTTGCGACATTTTGGATAGCCAATAGCCGGGATGGTCTACCAGCGGATTGAGCGGTTCAAGCACCAAAACTACTCCCTGATCTTCCGCCGTTTTAGCCATTTTTTTTAACTTTCGGACCACCCGGCGGCGCGTGATGGCAAAGGTTTCATCGGCCAGCACGTTGCCCGTGGTCACAATCAGGGTGTGGCAGTCCAATGAGCGGGCCACCGCCGCCGATTCAACCACGCCGTCAACAAAAACCTGGTCATCCTCCCGATTGACCAAACAGAAGTTTGGTTCAAAGCAGCATGCGGCCAGGCGCAGGCCCGTTTCCTCTTTAGCCGCGCGAATTTTGGCCAGGTCTTTGTTTTGCCAGCTCCAAAACTCAAAGGCCTGGTACCCCACCGCCTTGACCCGCCGGATGCGTTCTTCCGGCGGTTGATTGAGCCAGAACATCTCAATACAAACTGATAGATTGACCATATTTGTTCTCCTTTTAGACAGCCTATTGCGGGCAGCCGTATAACGTAAGGAAATTGGGATCATCACCAATCATCTTTTTGTTTGGCAGCTCGCTCATTCTAGCATATCTATCCCGACTTTTCAATCTGTTTAATAACCTTGCCTGCCACTCTTGACATCTGGCCCGTCTTCATTCAAAATAGAAACATGTTCAGTGGAATTAGGGGTGATATTATTGGCTTTCGCCACATGCTTTTGGGGAAAACTTATGGATAACCAAGATTCACTGCGCCATGTGGTCATCATTGGTGGAGGGTTTGGCGGGTTGTATGCGGCTCAAAGTTTGCGTCATACGCCAGTAAAAGTGACCCTAATAGATAAACGTAATTTCCATCTCTTCCAGCCGCTCTTGTATCAAGTAGCCACGGGCGGATTATCCCCGGGAGATATTTGTTCGCCACTCCGCGCGGTGCTGCGTCGTCAAAAAAATATCACCGTGTTAAATGCCGAAGTGATTGACATTGATGCCCAATACCGCCAGGTAATTTTACGAGATGGAAAATTGCATTACGATACTCTGATTGTAGCCACAGGTGTTAGCCATCACTACTTTGGGCATGAGGAGTGGGCCGAAATTGCACCGGGCCTAAAAAGTATTGAAGATGCCCTGAATATTCGACGGCGTATTCTGTTAGCCTTTGAAGCCGCAGAGCGAGAACCAGCCCAGCAACAACGCCAGGCGTGGATGCGATTTGTGGTAGTTGGGGGCGGGCCAACGGGACTGGAATTGGCCGGAGCATTGGGTGAGTTGGCTCATATGACTTTAAAAGAAGACTTTCGACATATCAACCCGGCCCAAGCTGATATTTTGGTGATAGAGGGAATGGAGCGAGTATTGCCCACCTATCCGGCAGATTTGTCGGCCAAAGCTGAAGCAGCCCTCAACCGCCTGGGGGTGACCGTGCGTTGCAATACCCTGGTGACCGATATTAGGGATAATACCGTTATCCTGCGTCACAATGACCAGGAAGAACAAATTCAAGCTCATACTATTGTGTGGGCGGCGGGCATGCGGGCTTCAGCGTTGGGGCAAGTGTTGGCCCAACGCATCGGCGTTGAATTGGACCGTTCCGGGCGGGTGCTGGTTGAACCCAATTTGTCCATCGTCGGCCAGCCTGATATTTTTGTGGTTGGCGACTTGGCCCACTTTGCGCATCAAAATGGCCAGCCCTTGCCTGGAGTTGCGCCAGTGGCAATGCAACAGGGGCGATATGTAGCTAATTTGATTAGGGCCAGGCTTGAAGGTAAACGTTTGCCTGATTTTCGGTATGTTAACAAAGGCAACCTGGCCGTTATTGGCCGGAATGCAGCGGTAGCCGAGTTGGGAATGTTCAGATTTTCTGGATTTGTGGCCTGGCTGGCCTGGATTTTTGTCCACATTTGGTATCTGATTGAGTTTGACAATAAGCTATTGGTCCTATTTCAATGGGCCTGGAGTTATTTCACTCGCAAACGTGGGGCGCGTTTGATTACGGGGTCCGACCCTTTTCCGATTATGATTAGCAAGTAATATTTTCAGGAGATTCCTTATGACCGATAAATTAGCCTGGCTGGACAATGCTTTGCGCGAACTGCGCGAGAAAAAGCTGTACAATACCATCCGCACTATTGCCTCGCCCCAGGGCGCCTGGCTGACGGTGGACGGCCGCCAAACCCTGAACTTTTGCTCCAACAATTACCTGGGCCTGGCCAACGATTCCCGGCTGGCCCGGGCCGCCAAAGCGGCCATTGATGATCTGGGGGTGGGGCCGGGGGCTGTGCGCAGCATCGCCGGGACCTTGAGCTTGCACCTTGAACTGGAAAAACGCTTGGCCGAGTTCAAAGAAGCGGAAGCGGCCATTGCCCTGCAATCCGGTTTTTCGGCCAATCTGGCCGTCATTGCCGCCCTGGTGGGCCGGGGCGACGCCATTTTTTCCGACGAGCTCAACCATGCCAGCATCATTGACGGCTGCCGCCTGAGCCGGGCGGACATCGTCCGCTACCCGCACAACAACGCCGCCGCTCTGCGGGACTTACTGGCGGAGAAACGCGGCCAATACAACCGGGCCATCATCATTAGCGATGGTGTGTTCAGCATGGACGGCGACCTTGCCCCCCTGCCGGCCCTGGCCGACTTGGCCGACGAATTCAATTGCATGATCATGGTTGACGACGCGCACGGCGAGGGCGTTATGGGTCGCGGCGGGCGGGGCATTGTGCATCATTTCAACCTGCAAGGCCGGGTAGACGTGGAAGTGGGCACTATGTCTAAAGCCTTTGGCGTGGTGGGTGGCTACGTGGCCGGAAAAGCCGTTATTGTGGAATGGCTGCGCCAGCGCGGTCGCCCTTTCCTCTTCTCCTCGGCTATGACCGTGCCGGATACGGCGGCCTGCCTGGCCGCGGTCAACATTCTGGAAGAAAGCACCGCCCTGGTAGACCGCCTATGGCAGAATACCCGCTACTTCAAAGAAAAAATGCAAGCCCTGGGTTTTGACCTTGGCCGGAGCGTTACGCCCATCACGCCCGTGATGCTTAAAGCGGAAGAACTGACCCAAACATTCAGCCGTCGCCTCTTTGAAGAAGGCGTGTTTGCCACGGCTATTGCTTACCCCACCGTGCCCATGGGCCAGGCCCGCATCCGGGTGATGATCTCTGCCGGGCATAGCCAGGAAGATTTGGACCAGGGCCTGGACATTTTTACTCGCGTTGGGCGCGAATTGGGCGTGATTGGCTGACCCCCATCTTGGCCGGTCCGCACTCGTTTCACCCCTGAGCCAATTCCCTTAATTGATTTTTTGCCCGCAGTGCAGGCAATAAACCTGTTCCAGTTCCGGCGGGACAAACTGCGCCTGCGCGCAGTGGGGGCAGCGGCGCAGGGACGCGGTCTCGTGGCCGCAGCCGGGGCAAAAGTGGTAGTCATCGGCCAGGGCGCGGGCGCAGTAAGGGCAATGGCGGGTGGGTGGTTCTTTAGCCGGGGGTGAGACTGGTTCTGGTTTGGTCAAGGGTAAGGGAGATTCAGGTTTTATTAATGCCTCCTTTTCAGACGGTAGGGCCAATTCTATATCTTCTGCGGGGGGCGGGCGGCGGGCGTAGAGCAACATAAAAATACCTACCAACAACAGCCCCCCCATAGTCAACAACAATCCCCGCCAGGGAGTCAACATCCCCAGCGAAAAAATACCCAGGAAGATGAACAACAGCAAGCTCACCCGCCACCAGATTTTACGCCAACCAACGGCCAGGCCCAAGAAGAACAGCAGCAGGCTGCTGACGAGCAGCAAGGCCAGGATAGCCGCCAGGGTTGCGCCCACCAGACCGCTCAAAAAGGTCAGTAGAGGATAAAAAAGGGCCAACCCGCAGCCTATCAAAAGATACCCCTCTGACCGCAACTGAACCCGGCTCTGGCGGAGGACGCCAAACAGGGTGACCAGGAAAATGCCAACCAGAAATGGAGCCAATCCGGCCAGAATAGAGAAATCGTCCTGCAACTGGGCCACGCGCTGGGTAAAACTCAGACGGGTGGGCAGGATTAGTTGTATGTCGCGGTCGGCAATCAGGCCGGGGTATTGCCAGTTGAAAATCTCACCCTCGTTGGTTACTTTGCTGCTGGTGGTGGGGAGGAAGGCGCGCGGCACTTCGCTGCCCGGCAGGCCCAGAACGGTGACCACAATATCCACGTTGACCCGCTGGTCCTGCGGCAGGCCGTAGCTGAAACGGTTGGCCCCATCGGCCTGATAGCTGATGATAACCTGGTGTTCCTCGCCTGGCGGCAAAGTGACCTGCCAACTGATGCCGCGCGTGGTATAGCTGGCGTTGGCTGGTTCTTCATCGTCCACCAAAAAACGGACCTCGTGCAACGTTTCAAGGTTGTTGGGAAAAGGAAAGAATAGCTCAATGGTGTTGGTGGCGGAGCCGGTATGAACCAGGTGGTATTCTCCCTGAAAGTCAAGGTCGTAAACGGTCACGCTGACCCCTTCCTGCTCTTCGTAGCGGGCGGCCAGGGTGGCTCGCACCCGGCTGTCTTGGATGGGGAGCATCGCTGCTGCTTGGTCGCCCTGCTGGACAATGTTCAACACTGGCGCTTTTTGTGACACGCTCCGGCTGTAATTGTAGTTAAGATATTCTTGTTGCGCGTCGGTATAGATTTGAGTGGGCAGGGTGTTGACCACGGCAAAGTAAGTTATAAGCAGGCCGATGAGGATAACCAACAATACCCCGCTGATGAGTAAACGGCCAAAGGAAATCTTGGTCATATTGCCCTCCTATGCAAGTTCAAAAGTAACCGATACCCTGGCCTTAACCGTAATCTGACCGGGAGCCAGGCTATCGTAATTGGTATAAACGCCGCCACCGGCGTCTTGAATCACATTCTGGGTTAGAGTGTCACTTCGGGAAGACCCCCACCAGGCGTTGTACCACGACCACCAGCCGGCTTGTTCCTCATGAATGGTGCGGGGTTGGCCCACGCGCTGCCCCAAATCCCCGGCTAAGGCTATCGCTTTCTCCTGGGCCGCCTTGATGGCCAGGCTGCGGGCTTCATCCCGATGTTTTCGCAGTTCTGTAGTTTGAAATTGAACCCCATGCACGTAATTAACTCCAGCCTCCAGGGCGCCGGTCAACAGGTCTTCAAATTTGGAGAGGTCCTTGAGGGTGATGACAATGGTTTTACGCACAAAATAGCCAATCAATTTTTTTCGTTCGTAATAATCGTCGTAACGTGGTTCAAGGCTGAGGTGTTCTGTTTGAATGTATTTTGACTCGATCCCGTACTGTTGCGCCAGGGCCAAGACCGCCTTCACCCGTTCATCATTTTGCTGTTTGGCCGTGTGCAGGTTTTTGTCCCAGGTTTCGACGCCCAGGGTCAGCACCACCTCATCAGGCACAACCCGCACCTCGGCCTCGCCGGTAACGGTGATCACACGCGGTTCGGTGGGATTGGCCTGCTTTTCCGTCCAGGCGGTCAAAAAGAAAGTTGCCGCCAACACCGCTATTAAAATACCTGCAATTTTTGTCTTCATCATATAACGCTCCTCTATAAATGACCTCTGTAGGGGCGTACCCTTGTGGTCGTCCCAGGGGACAGGCACAAGGCGCTGTCCCTACGATTACCGACATAATGATTTAATCTTCATATATCCTGTCCCTACAGATTTTCACCCTTGAGTGTAACCAACTTTTATGACAGGGGTGTGACAGAGACGCGACAATTCCGGGGCAAGTTTGCGGATTCAATTTATTGACCGTAATACTTGGGGAAAGTTCCAGGCTTCGGTATAATAGGGCTTATGCTTAATCCATCAACATTTGCCGCAACTGAACCAACCCAGGCGGCAGGACAGCCCCGCCTACGGGCGCGCCGCACCATTGGCCGTTTGGCTTTGGCTTTGTTGGGAGTGGCGGCGGGAGCCATCGGGCAGTATTTCTTCAGCCAAGATTCATTGTGGGACGGGGTGCTGCTTTACGGCATCGCCGTTATCCTGGTTATCCGGGCTTTGGTCTATCGCCTGCCCACGTTCCAGACGCCAGAACCGGAGACGGAGCATAGTGGCGCCTCCCTGCTGAATCTCCGCGCGGGCTGGCGGTGGTATGTTGGCAGTTGGCTCATTGTGCTGGCAGTAGGGGTTTCTTTTATTGCCTTTAACTTTTTTGGCAACGACGACGGCCTTTTGCCGGCGTGGTGGCTTTACCTGGGCAGCCTGGTTTTGCTCATCGGCGGGGTGCTCCTGCTCACGCGGGGGGATTCCTGGCGTGTTGAACTGCATTATTTATTTCCCCGGCGGGCCATAGCCTTGGGGCTGCTTTTGGTTGTGCTCCTGGCCCTGGTGCTGCGGCTGTATAATTTTGGTAGCCAGCCTTTTGGTATCTGGTTTGACGAAGCTGAAGCGGGGCTGCAAGCTCGCCGGATGCTGCAAGAGCCAAGTTATCGCCCTGTTCTTTATGCGCCTATTAACATTACCGGTCATTTATTGATGCTTTATGCAGCGGCGCTCCACTGGGTGGGCGATACCATTTACGCCATGCGGCTGGTGAGCGTGCTGTTTGGCCTGGGGGGAGTTCTGGCCGCCTATCTTTTTGGCCGCCAATTGTGGGGGCCGCGTTTTGGCCTGCTGCTGGCCTTTTTGCTGGCCGTGGCCCGCTGGCACGTCAACTTCAGCCGGATCGCGATGACGGGCATTGATACCCCCTTTTTTGAATTTTTGAGCCTCTTCTTTTTGATCCGCCTGCTCCAGCGCGGCCGGTTACGCGATGCCTTGTGGGCCGGGTTGACGCTTGGGTTGGGCATGGTCTTTTACACGGCTTTCCGTCTCTATGTGGCGACTTTAGTGGTGTGGGCCGTGTTGGGCATACTACTGTGGTGGCGTTGGTTGGTGAGCACGCTGCAAAATGGTGGTTGGTTGCCCCAGTTGACCCGTCTTTTACTGGTGCTGGTGGCGGCCTGGCTGGTGGTCATGCCGGTAGCAAAATTTGCCCTGGATCAACCCGACTCTTTTTGGTATCGCACCCGCCAAATTTCTATTTTCAAAAAACGCGACCAGGCCAATCTGGGGCAGGCATTGGAGCACAGCGCCGCCCAACATCTCTTCATGTTCAACTATCAGGGCGATAAAAACGGCCGCCACAACCTGCCCGGCGCGCCCATGCTCGATCCGGCCATGGCCGTATTTTTTGTTTTGGGGTTTGGCCTGGTCCTGGCCCGGCCTCGTTACCCGGCTAACATTTTTTTTCTTCTGCTGATCCCTCTTGCTTTGTCCGGCGGTATTTTTAGTGTGGATTTTGAAGCGCCGCAATCGTTGCGCTCCATCGCCGTGCTGCCGGCCGTAATCTACTTTAGCGGGCTGTCCCTGGCCGTTCTGGGCCGGGAAGCGGAAGAATCGCTGCGGCCGCTGCCCAAAATCTGGCTGTTTGGCCCGGCGGCAATTTTGTTTGGCTTCATTCTGCTGGCCAACGCCTATACCTACTTTGCGCGCCAGGCCCACAACTTCGCCTCGTGGAACGCCTTTTCCAGCCCCGAAACAATCGTGGGGCAAAAAATGACCGAGTTGGGGCCAAACCAGACCTATTTAATGTCCCCTTTCCTGGCCAATCACCCGGCCCTGGAATTCCTGGCGCCTGAAGCCACGGACCGGCGCGCTTTGGCCCTGCCCGATGCCTTGCCCCTTCGCTTCAGCCCCAACCGCCCGGTGACGCTCTTCATCCATCCTGATGACGTGTGGATTTTTAACCAGGCCCAGGAACTCTATCCCCACGGCAAATTTTATGCCGCCATGGGGCGGGACGAACAGGATACCGGCCCGCCGGTCGTTTACATTGGCGAACTGCAACCGGCCGACCTGGCCGCCATCCAGGGACTGGAATTGAATTATTGGCCCGCTCCCGCCGCGTCATTCCTGGTTGATGGGCCGGGGCCTGGCCTCACGCCACTCCAGTCCGGCCGCGCTTTGTCTGTTAAGGCCAACTGGCCCGCCGATAGCCCGCCGGCGGATAGTTTTGGGGCCGAGTGGCGCGGCATCCTCTACGCGCCGTATTACGGCCTTTATAATTTCCGGTTAACCACGCCCGGCCCGGCCCGGCTGGAAATTGATGATTACCTGGTGCTGGAAGGCCAGGCTGAACAAATGGCCGGTCTGGTGCTGCCCCAGGGTAACCATACCTTTAGCCTGCGGGTGGTAGGCGCGCCGGGACAAGTGGCCCTCTACTGGCAGCCCCCGGCCAAGGAAGAAACCCTGATTCCGCAATGGGCGCTTTACGTTCCGGCTATTGGCAATCATGGCCTGCTGGGATCATTTTACGCCAACGACCGTTGGGAAGGTCAACCGGCTTTGCAGCGGATTGACCCCTTCCTGGATACCTATTTCCATTTTATCCCCCTTAGCCGGCCCTACACGGTCGAGTGGGTTGGCTGGTTGGACGTGCCCCAGAGCGGCCTCTACCGGTTGGGTTTGCGGGCGGTGTCGGAAGCCCAGTTATTTCTTGATGGCCAATTGTTGGTGGACACGCCTGCTCCCAATCAATACGCTGAGGCGGCCATCACCCTGGAACAGGGCTTGCACGACATTTTGGTGCGCTACAAAGATAATGAGGACCGCTCCCGGATTCACCTCTACTGGGGATTGCCCAACGGCGATTTTAGCGCCATCCCTGGCCGGTACCTCTGGCCGCCCTTGGGCCGCGAGCCGGAAAGATTGGTGTCGGTGGTGGAGGTGGAAACAGCGCCCTTGAGCCTACATTGGCTGGACACCTTGGGCGACGCCGAAGAACTTGCCCTATTTTTTGAACCGCGCGACGTGGCCGTTTTGGCCAACGGCCACCTGGTGGTCGCCGATACGGCCAATCGGTGGGTGCAGATTCTAAACCCGCAGGGAACCTTTATCCAGGCCCTCACTGGCGACGAATTTCCTTTTGAAGAACCTTTGGCCGTGGGGGTCAACAGCCGGGATGAAATCTTGGTGCTGGACTCGACCTTGCAGTGGATTTATCGTTACGACGCGGCGGGTAATTTCATGGAACGCTTTGGCGGGCCGTCCGCCTATTTCTTCCACCCGCGCGGAATGACGGTTTTTGCCGATGATACCCTGGCCGTAGCCGATACCGGCAGTGCCCGCCTGACCTTTTTTGCCCCCGATGGGACTGTGACCGGCACGATGGGCCAGTGGGGTGACGGCCCCGGCCAATTCAACGAACCCGTTGACGTGCTGCGCGATCCCCAGGGCACTTACTTTGTCACCGAGGCCATGAATAATCGTATTCAGCGCGTGGACGCGGTGGGCAATTTTTGGGGCCAATGGGCTATCCCCCCGGCTTATGCCTACAACGGCCCGCACCTGGCCTTTGGCCCCGATGGCTCCATTTTTATGACCGAGTCCCAGAGCCATGCCCTGCTACGTTACGCCCCCAACGGCGAGCTGTTGGATCAGTGGCAAACTATCGGCCCGATTCAACTGGCCGCGCCGGTGGGCCTTTATTTTGACCCCGACCCCGGGCGACTCTATGTGACCGACGTTGACACGCACCAGGTTCACATTTTTGCAGTGCAAATAGAAGAATAAAAATTTACCGGAGGGAAATCATGGCTAAACAAAAAAAATCTACCAGGCGTCAGGCCAAGCGCCGCAGCAATACCAACCGCAACATTCTGATTGTGGTGGCTATTTTAGTGGTCATTGCCCTGGTTCTGGCCCTATTTTTAAGTATTGGTAATAGAACAAGCCGGACCGTACAGACGTTGGCACCGGTCAATTTACACGAAGGGCCGGGAACCAGCTATCCGGTGGTGGGCACTTTACCGGCTGGATCTGAGGTTACGGCCGTTGGCCGCAACGAAGACGGTTCCTGGTTGCAGGTAGAAACCGAATCCGGCGACCTGGCCTGGCTGGCGGCCAATCCGGAGGCGGTCAAGATAAACGGCGACGGGTCGGCTTTGTCCGTGGTTGAAGCGCCCCCGTTGGCTTACGATGCCGGTCAGCCCAAAGTCAATGAAGTTTTAACCCAAATTCCGCTGGTGGTCCATCACGCCAACGCAAATACCTGCGCCTCCCACGCCGGTTTGAATAACCTGCTACCAGAGGTGGTTGAAGGTAACGTGATCGGCCCCCACTCCGGCGATTTTGTGTTCCGGGGCGATAACGTTTTGTTCAAATATACCGGCGGTTCGTTTCAACTGATTTACGAGAATCCCGTGGCCAGATTTGAAAATGGGACAGAGTCTTTGCCCTTTGCACAGGCGATGCAATATTTTGCCAGCGGCGACATCGTTTGGACCGGCAGTTTTGGCGAGTGGCCGGGCCGGGGCGTGACCGGCTGCGATTTATCGGCCAATCCCTGAAGTGGAGTAAAAAGTTGACGGAAAATTTTTTGACCGGCAAAGTAGCCCTGGTCACCGGCTCTTCGCGCGGCATTGGCCGGGCCATTGCTCTGGAATTGGCCGGACGCGGCGCGGATATTGTGGTTCACTACTTGCGCAAAAGGAGCGCCGCCGAGGAAGTGGCGGCGGCCATTAGGGCCATGGCGCGGCGAGCCATTGCCGTTAAAGCCAACCTGGCCGTAGCCGACCAGATTGATTTTCTGGTTACTGAGAGCGAGGCCGCCTTTGGCGGGTGCGATATTTTTGTGGGCAACGCCGCCAGCGGCACCCCCCGCGACATTTTGGAAGTTAACGACAAACATTGGGATTGGACCATGGACGTTAACGCCCGTTCCATCTTGCGTCTGGCGCGACGTTTGGTGCCGCACATGGAAAAGGCCGGTTGGGGCCGCATTATCAATATCACCAGTCCCGGCGGGGTGCGCGTATTGCCCCATTACGGCGCCATTGGCCTATCCAAAGCCGTGGTAGATGCTTTGACCCGCTACCTGGCCGTTGACCTGGCCCCCAAGGGCATTGTCGTCAATGCAGTATCGCCGGGTTTGGTTGAAACCGGGGCTGTGGCCGCTTTCCCGGTAGACCTGCAAGAAGTGTTTAGTTATGCCGCCGGCCATTCCCCCACCCGCCGCCTGGTAACGCCGGAGGAAATTGCCCAGGTTGTCGCTTTCCTCTGCTCCGATGCCGCCGGAATGATTGTTGGCCAGACGATTACGGTGGATGGGGGATATGGATTGTTATTGCATTGAGAAACGCGGAGAAATAACAGTGAGCACGGCAGTTCTATCAGGCCAAAAACTTGGCCCCTACCAAATTGAAGATATGCTTGGCAGCGGGGGTATTGCCACTGTCTATCGCGCCCGTAATCTTCAAAATGAAGTGGTCGCCCTCAAAGTGCTGATGCCATCGCCCCAAACGAATAAAGAAATGCTGGCCCGTTTTGAGCGCGAAGCCCGCACTGCCGCCCGGCTCAATCACCCGGCCATTGTGCGGGTGTTGGATGTGGGCCGGGCCGGCGGCTATGCTTACCTGGCCATGCCCCTGGTGGAAGGTCAATCCCTGGCCGACCGGCTGGCCCAGGTGGAGCGTTTAGACGAGACCACCGCCGCCGACATTGCCTGGCAAATGGCCGACGCCCTGCACTATGCCCATCAGCAGGGCGTGATCCACCGGGATGTCAAGCCGTCAAATATTCTATTGACCGGCGACAACCAGGCCCTGTTGACCGATTTTGGCGTGGCCTTGGCTCTGGACGCCCCGGCCTTGACCCAGGCCGGGCACACGGTGGGCACGCCCCTCTATATGTCGCCCGAACAGGCTGCGGGGGCGGAAAGAATTGACGGGCGAGCCGATCTGTACAGCCTGGGCGTGGTGCTTTACCACATGGTTGCCGGGCAGCCGCCCTTTCAGGGAAATACGCCGCAAATTTTGCACGCTCACGTTTACCAAACGCCGCCGTCGCCATCCACCTTGGCCCAGGTGTCTCCCGCCCTGGAAAAAATAATCCTGCAAGCCCTGGCCAAAGAGACCTCCGCACGTTTTCAAACCGGGGCCGCTCTGGCCGAAGCCCTGGCCCGCCTGAGCAGCCAACCGGCCACCAAAACCTACATTGCCTCGGTGCAAACGCCCCGGTTGGCCAAAGCTACGTTGGCCAAATCTGCCGGCCCGGCCCGGATTCAGAATCCCTTTTTCTACGGCGGCGCGGTGTCTGCTAATCTGTTTTATGGGCGCCAGGGGGAACTGAAGGCCATGGTTAATCGCGTGGGGGGCCGTACGGCGCAATCCATTTCCATTGTGGCTGAGCGGCGGATGGGCAAATCATCGCTCTTGAACTATTTCAAAACGTATGCCGGCCACCTCCTGCCGGCCGGTCTCAAATTCATCATTATTTATTTGGATTTAATGAAAGCCTACGGCCATACCTGGGCCGGCCTGATGCGCGTGCTCCGCCGCGAACTAACCCAGGTGTGGCGCGAACCCTGGCCCGCCAGCGAGGATGGCGACCTGATGGCGTTTGACTTTGCCCTGGAGGAGTTGCAGGCGGAGGGCATCCGTTTGTTGCTGTGCCTGGATGAAGTAGAAAACCTGACCCAGCGCGCCGACGAATTCAACGATGTGCTGGAAGATTGGCGGGCCTGCGGTTCGATGGGCCAGATGGCTATGATTACGGCGTCGGCGCAGCCCCTGGCCGACTTGTGCGCTACGGGCGGCCTGACCTCTCCCTTTTACAACATCTTTGCCCAACATTGGCTGGGTTTGTTGGCTCCGGAAACCTGGCAGGTGTTAATCACGGAGAATATGACGGCCAGCGCAGAAGACCTGGAGTTTATTGAACGAATGGCCGGGGGGCATCCTTTTTTTACCCAAATGGTTGCCAGCCATCTTTGGGAAGCCCAAGCCAAAGACCGGGTTGATTATGCCCAACTGCGTCAGGAGTTGTGGCTGCAATGCCAACCTCATTTTCAGCACCTCTGGCGCAAATTAACCCCGGACGAGCAAGCCATTTTGCAGCAAACAGCCACGTCAGGGGCGTCCAATCTGGACCCGATGCGGCTGGCAGCCCTGGAACGCCGGGGGGTGGTGCGCCAGGGGCAGCCCTTCAGCGAGTTGTTTGCCGAAATGATTGGGGGTGGGTATTTGGTTGAAAATGATTGACCTGACTCCCCTCAAACGTTTTTTCCAGGATATGCTGCAATTGGTGCGTTGGAGTCTCTTCCAACCGGCCAAAGTGGAGAGGTATGTGCAAACGCTTCAACCTGGCCTGGCTTACCACGCCGGCTTCACCCGACAACTCTGGCTGGCTGTCCGCAATGCTCAAGCGCGTCGTTTTTTGGGGCTGCAAATCTCCCTGTGGTTTTTGGCGGGCGTGGGGGGGAGTGCTTTGCTCATTGTCATCAGGGCCATTCCCAATTTACCGGCCGGCCCTACCTGGGTAGACATGGCCTTTGGGCTGGCGTTAGGTATGTCTGCCGGTTTAACGCTGGGCCTGGCCGGCAGCATGGTAGGCGATGCCACCTTTGGCGTGGTGCTCAGTGTAGTGGGCGGGATTTTACTGGGCCTGACCATGGGTGTAGCGCTGGTGGCGGCCCTGGGTGGGGTTGTTTTTAGCCTGGCTTTTGTGATCACCAGCGGCATTGCGGTAGGAATGGTCAGCTCTTTGTTTGATCATCTCCGGCAGCGCACCATGGACTTGTGGACCATCAACTATTGGGGGCGGGCGGTGGTGGGCGTTATTTTTACCGTGGTTATCGTGGTCGCGCTCGTCGTCCTCACCCTGATTGTTGGTCTCACCGGCAGTACCAGCCTTAGCCTTGAGAGTAAAGTGACCATTGGCGCTGCCATCGGTCTGCTTGGCGGCCTGGCCCTGAGTTTGGCCTTTGGCCTGGAAATGCTGATTGAAGAGCGCCGTCTCAGCCCCGGTTCGCTCAAGTGGGTTATTTTTGACAGCCTACTACTGGGTTTGCTGGGCGGCGTGGCCGGAGGGGTGACCGTGGGGGTGACGACGGTAATCAATACCGTCACCCTCATCGTTTTTTGGGCCGTACTGGCCGCCGCGGGCGGAGTAATGTCTATGCGGGTGGGCAATGGCCTGTCGGCAATCTTGGCGATGGGTGGTTTGGCCTGGCTGTTTTCCGCTTCGCTGAGTGAACCATTAGGTGCGAATAGCCTGCTGCTGGTTGTCATTGCCCTGCTCATTGGGTTTTATGGTTACGTGCGCTTGCTCATTTACCCGGTGGAAGCGTTTTTGAGTTGGTGGGCGTATCGCCAGGCTTTGCGTAGTCCGGGCCAGGCTTTAGCCAAATTGCGCCGCACGCCCATTTATTGGGATGATCTCATTTTTTACCCCCTGCCCATGTTAGACCAGCTTTTACTGCTGGCTTTGCGGGCCAACCGGCAGGCGGGGTTGCAAGAGGCCAAATTCATTGCCCGCTCTTTTCGGCAGGATTGGGCCGCCACCCAGTCCCGCTTGACTTACGCCGTAGAAACACTCACCAACTGCGCCACGCCGGCCATGATTGCAGATGCCCCCCACGAGTTAGACTGGTTGGCCGATGAAGTGATGCTGGCCCTGGCGCAAGGCGCTCATGAAATCGTCCCCCGTTTGCTGGCCATTGCCGGCGGCGTGCGGGCCACGCTGGGGGCAGACAATCTTTACAGTCGTCGTTTGGGGTATCGCGAGGCCCTGGACGGCCTGGACACATTGCGCCGCCGGTTGCCCTCACTGGGGCCGCAGGCCGGTCAGCGCTGGCAGCCGGTGATTGACCGGTGGCAGCAGGTGTTGCTCAACGAGTTAGAAGCTGTTTCGGCCAATGCCGGGGCCGCCACCATTGAAAATCCCTATCAACCCGGCACGCCCCTGCAATTGTCGCGCCAGGAACTTTTTAAAGGCCGTCGCGAATTACGCGAGGCCGTGATCAATGCCCTGCTGGAGCGTCACCGCCCTACCCTGGTTTTGCATGGCCCCCGGCGCATGGGCAAAACCTCCTTTTTGTTGCAACTCCCGGCCCTGCTGCCCGGCAATACGCTGCCGGTTTTTCTTGACCTGCAACGCCCCACCGCCACCCAAAATACGGCGGCCTTTCTTTACAGTATCGCCCGCGCCATCAGCCGGGATGCCCGACCTTACCGGCTGATGGTCGGCCTGCCCCAGCGGGCCGCCTTTGATGACTCCCCTTTTGAAACTTTTGCCGAATGGCTGGAAGATGCGGCCCTGCCCGCTTTGCAAGATTTTAACCTGCTGCTGACCTTTGACGAATTTGAAAAGTTAGGCGAGGCCGTTGAAGGCGGGCGGCTAAACGAGCAGGTTTTTGACGAGTTGCGCTACCTGATCCAGCACCAAACCCGGCTGGCCCTGCTTTTTGCCGGGGTGCAAACCCTGGATGAATTAGGCCCGGCCTGGTCGTCATATTTTATCAATGTCAAACCTCTGTCCATTGGCTACCTCTATCCCGATGAGGCCGAAGAACTTATCCGCCGGCCTGATTTGCAGGCTGATTTCAAATTGGCCTACGCCGATAACGTGGTCAGCGAAATGATGCGCCAAACCCATTGCCACCCCTATCTGCTACAACTGGTCTGCTCGGCGGTGGTGGAAGAAAGTAATGCCCGCGCTACCCTTCACGTTGATCTATCTCTGTTTGAAACGGCGCTGCTGCGGGCGTTGGACCAGGGCGAACCTTACTTCCGCAACATCTGGCACGAAATGGCCGGCCCAGACGGCCAACCGCTGCTGCGCCAGGTCGCCCACGCTGGCGAGCCGCTGACCCTGCCCGCTCACCCGGCCCTGGCCCGGCTTGTCCGCCGCCGGATTTTGACCCACACTAGAGATGGCTATAGCGTTGAGGTGCCCCTGGTGCGGCGCTGGTTGGTAGAACGAGCGCTATAAAGTCTGTTGATTTAGTGAAAGGATACCCCATCAAAAGTCTGAAACCCAAAATCCTCAATAAAAAATGGCTGCCCTGGCTGGGCGGTTTGGCCGTGATTATTGTGCTGGTGGCTTTGTGGAAACCGCTGTCCCGGGTAGGTGCAAATTCAGAGACTCTCCGGGTGTGGATTGAGCAAATGGGACCTTTAGCCCCCCTGGTCTTTTTTGTGCTCAATGTTGTCCAGATTGTGGTGGCGCCAATCCCCGGTTATCCGGTGCAGGTGTTGGGGGGTGTATTGTTTGGCTTTATCCCTGGCTCAATTATTACAGTGGGGGGCATGGTGGCCGGCGGCACGCTGGCGGCCTGGTTGGGCCGTCGTTTGGGCCGGCCCTGGTTGGAAAAACGCATTGGCGCGGAGGAGTTGGATTATTGGACCCGGGTTGCTCATATCAACTCCTTTTGGACGTGGTGGATTATTTTGCTCATTCCCTTTGGCGATGTGCCTTATTTTATTGCCGGCTTGAGCAAATTACGGCTAAGCCTTTTTGCCCTGGCCATTCTTACCAGTCGTGGCCTGTTTACCGTGTTCATTGTTTGGACCGGCCACAGCGCCGTTGAGTTGCCCCTGCAATGGTTGGCTTTAGTCATCGCCGGGGTGGTGCTGATAGTGATTATTGGTTTCAGCCAGGCCCGGCGGATTGAGGTCTGGGGGCGGCGTTATGTGAGCCATTACTTTGCCCAAAACGATGAAGCCGAATAATTAATTGTTCTATCCCTATCCGCTGGCCTGAAAATGGGGACACTCCCGTCTTCGCTCAGTTCATTGTCACAATGAGGTAAGCGTGATACAATTACCCCTATGTGTCTTCAATGAGGAGTGAAAAACAGATGCGAGTCTTTTTGATTTTAATCAGCCTGGCCTTGTTATCTGCCTGTCAATTTTTCCAGGCAGACGCCCCAACACCACCCCCAACGATCGTCCCCCCTACCCTCACCGCGCCATCCCCTCCAACCCTGCCCCCCCTACCCTCACCCACTCCAGCGTCGGCCAACGACACCCTGGAAATCCAACCCACGCCTGTACCAGAAACCACAGAGCCTCTAGCTTCAGAAACTCCACCCCAGCCGCCCGCGCCACCCCTGGACTCGCTGGCTATTCGGATCATTCCTATTGCCGACGGATTCACCAGGCCCACGTTTTTGACTAACGCCGGGGATGGTCGCGGACGGCTTTTTGTGGTTGAGCAGGCAGGCCGGATTTTGATCATCGAGGATGGGCAGGTCAAGCCAACGCCTTTTTTGGACATCGTTTCCATCGTTGGTTCTGATGCCAATGAGCAGGGGCTGCTCAGTGTGGCTTTTCACCCCAATTATGCCAGCAATGGCCTCTTTTTTGTCAACTACACCAATAAAACAGGCGATACTACCCTGGCCCGTTATCGCGTCTCGGCTAATCTCGACGTCGCCGACCCAGGCAGCGCTGAAATCCTGTTGACCATTGCCCAACCTTACGGCAACCACAACGGCGGGCAGCTTGCCTTTGGCCCCGCTGGTTATCTTTACGTGGGCATGGGCGATGGCGGCGCGGCCAATGACCCTCACGACAACGGCCAAAATCTAAACACTTTGCTGGGCAAAATCTTACGCCTTGATGTTGACCACGCTGCCCCCTACGGCGTGCCTGCGGACAACCCCTTTGTGGACCGCGATGAGGCCCGGCCCGAAATTTGGTCCTTGGGCTGGCGCAATCCGTGGCGCTTTTCCTTTGACCGGGCCACGGGCGACATGTACATTGCCGATGTGGGTCAAAACAATTATGAAGAAGTAAATGTGGAAGTGGCCGGCACGCCGGGTGGACAAAATTACGGTTGGCGTTTGATGGAGGGTTTGCACTGCTTCAAGCCTGCCGCGTGCAATCCGGCCAGCCTGGAGGTCGTACTGCCCCTGGTTGAGTATGATCACGGGCAAGGCTGTTCGGTGACGGGTGGTTATGTTTATCGCGGCTCTCAATTTCCCGCCTTATCTGGCATTTATTTTTATGGCGATTACTGTAGCGGCATTATATGGGGGCTGCGCCAGGAAGCTGACGGCAATTGGGCGCAGGCCCCCCTGTTTCCGCCGGGCAGCTTTAATATCAGTTCTTTTGGCCAGGATGAAGCAGGCGAACTTTACGTGGTCAATCACCAGGGCGATATTGGGCAAATAGGCCGCTGATATGTTTTCGCACCTAACGCGCTTGGCCTGGCTCATTGTTGGGGCGCATCTGGTCATCGAGTTGTGCAACAACTTTCTGCCGGTTGTCTTTCCGCTATTTATCACCACCATAGGCCTCACCTATACCCAGGTGGGCATCGTGACCCTGGTGGCAGGGACGTGCGGCACCCTCACCCAGCCCTTTTTTGGGTATCTCAGCGACCGGTGGGGTTCGCGCCAATTGACCGTTTTTAGCCTGGCCTGGATTGGTTTGACCATGGGCCTGGTGGGTTTTGCCTGGAATTACCCCTCCCTGGTTCTGCTGGCGGCGCTGGGCGCCCTGGGGTCAGCTGCTTTCCACCCGGCGGGGGCCACCATCGCCCTGACCGACGGCAAAAGAGAAAAGCGCGGCACCTCTGTCTCTGTTTTTTCGGTGGGCGGCAACCTGGGCACCGCTTTGAGTCCGCTGTGGATTACCCTGGGCCTGACCTGGTTGGGGATACAGGGCACCGTGATTTTGATTCCGGTGGCTTTGCTGTTTAGCCTATTCTTGTATCGCCAATTAATCCCCAAAACTTCCTCGGCCCAGGCCCAACCGTCTCCCTGGCCGGCGCAAAGCCAACCCAACCGGCCCCAGAAGATAGAGAACGGCGCTTTGCTTGGCCTGATTTTGGTGGTGATGGCCGTTATGTCGCGCACCTGGTTTCAAATAACCCTGGTCACCTACCTGCCCGAGTGGCTCAGGAGTGAGGGTCATACATTGGCCTACGGCGGACAGATGTTATCCGTGATGCTCGTGTTCATTGGCGTTGGCAGTTTGACCGGCGGCACCCTGTCCGACCGCATTGGCCGCTGGCAGGTGCTGGCTTTGAGCCTGCTGCTGCTGGCCCCGGTCCACTGGTTATTTTTGTCGACCACGGGGGCCGGGCAAATGGCCCTGGCCGGCGTGATGGGCGTATTGCTGGGGGCAAGTTTTCCAGTGGGGTTGGTCATGGCCCAAGATGCCTGGCCCAGCCGGGTAGGAATGGCTACGGCTCTGGTGATGGGACTGGGTTGGGCCACCGGCGGCATTGGCGCTTCGGTGACGGGTTTTCTGGCCGATCAATTTTCTCTCACCACCGGACTTTTGTCGTTGGTTTTGACTCCCCTGGTTGGGGTTTTATGCACGCTGGCCTATGTAGTGGTCCAAAAAAATCATGTCAAAAATTGGGCAGACCCTATCACTGCTTCAGCCCCTGAAACAGTAAAATTTTCTAAGCAGAGCGCAGGAGATGAAATCCTTTAAGCACTGGCTCATCCTCCTGATTCTCAGCAGCCTGCTGGCAGGCTGTAACCAAATAGCCTTGTTTTTGGCCACGCCCACCCCCACTTTGATCCCCACCCCCACCAAGACTCCCAGTCCGGTGCCCACCCATACCGCAACCCTCACCAATACCCCTACCAGCATCCTGACCCCCACCACCGGAACACCCAGCCCTACCTCCACACCTTTCCCTACCGCTACGGCCACGCCCGGACCCACCGTTGCCCCCTCCCCTCTTCCGGCCACGCCTACCCCCAGCCCGACTCCATCCAATCCTACCGCTACGCCCGGACCCACCGTTGCGCCCAGCCCCACCGTTGATTTCCGCATCGTTTCGTGGCGGCTGTGGCCGCTGGCCTTGAATAGTGGTTGCGCCAAGGGGATGCACACCATTTTTATCACGGTGTTGGACGCAGCCGGAAACCCGCTCAACAACATTATTGTTGGCGATTCCTGGAATAATGTGGAAACGGTGACGGGAACCAAAGGAGTAGGCAAAGCCGAAATAGACCTCTGGTCAAATACCATGCAAATGATGGTCAAGGGTGATACCCAGGGAGCCATCTACACCAGCGAGATTAGCTTTCCTTTTAGTTCATTTATGACCACCATTCCCAACGAGCAGATGATCCAGGCCGGATATTGCGCCAATGAGTTGGAATGTGTTTGGAAGCGAGAGAATGACTCTTATTACTGCGGCGGGCATTATTCTTGGGAAGTGATTTTTCAGAAGACCTACTAAATCCGTTGGTTGGAAATCTCGCTTTACCCCCACTCACACAATGATTCTAAATACGCTGCCGAGCCGTCTCGCAGCCAGCCGTCGAGTTGGGCCACTTCTTTGAGTTGTTGGCCCCGTCGGCGGGGGACGACCACAAAACGATGGCCCAATTCCGGCAAAGCGGTCATATCGCCCCACAATTTTTCAAATTGGGTAACGGGATAAATGTCTTCCTGGCCCTTGCCCCAACGTTTTTTTACGTCCTTCAGGGTGATGTAGGTCGGCATGCGGGCGGCCAGTTTACGCACAGCTGCGGCCACCTTGTCGGCGTGGGTCAGGTCGGTTCTGGCCAAGCCAAATACCGCCAGCAGCCGGTCCAGGTCAACCCAGGTGGTGCTGGAATTGTAGTAAGACAGCTCAAACTCAATCTCCTCGCGGGGCAGAGCCAGGCCCTCAATCAGGCGCAAATGGCCGTCAAGTCGAGCCAGCCCCCCGCCCCGGTCCTCGATGCGGCGGGTGATCACTTCCGTGGTCAGGGTCGCCCCTTGCTCGATGTGATAGCCCAGCAGGGCCGGGTCAACGTCTGCGCCCAGGGTGTCAATATTGTGTACCAGCAGGTATTTCAACTGGGGCCGTTCATCCAGCAGCCGGGCCAGCACCCCGTTGCGGAAAAGATTGGGCACCTCGTACCAGTGCCCAACCGGGTGCAGGCATTGCAGCGGCAGGTTGTCGGTGTAATCGCTGCCTTCGCCCATTTGCTGCGCCCAACCAATGAGCGCCGTATGCAGGCTGTCCAGCACTTTTTGGGCCTGCTCGTCCAGCAGTTGTTGGGGCATCTCTTCCCAGGCAAAGCGCAGGTCGCGGGCCATTGGCACCAGGCGCAGCCCGATGATGCGGCCGGGCGAAAGCAGCAGCGGGCCGGGGTAGCCGTAATTATTTTCGGCTTGCAGGTAGGCCGCAATCGGGTCGTGCGTCAGATAGCTGGTCGTGACGACGTGCGGCAGCGGCGCGCCGCACAGGCGGCCGGCGCGGCGACTTTTGGCCAGGTGAACTTCGATGAAGGTGCGGTGCCGCCCCCCCAATTTGCAAAACGGGTTGAGCGCCTTTACCACGCCCGCGCCCTTGGTCCAGCGGCTGCCCGCGCCGCCGGCCAGGGAGACCACGGCCAGCGCGCCTTCGGCCAGGGCGTCCAGGCCGATACTGCGAAACGAGTTGGGCAAACCCGGGGTGGCGTCGTACACATCCTCGGGGCGGGCATCTTCAATTTTGCTGCTCACGGGCAGCCGGTTTTGGGCCAGGCCAATGCGCCCGCTGCGCAAATCGGCCCGGATTTGCTCGTGCTGCACCCGGTCAAAACCGTATTTGTCCAGCAACGCCGCCAGGCTCTGCTCGCGGGCTTCCTCTTGACCGGCGTGGGGTAGCAGGCGGTCGAAGAGGTGCTGCACCATGCCCGCGTGGCTGGGTTCGGTGCGGCAGGCCCGGCCAAAGCGGTCTAACTCGGCCCGCCGGAAATTAGACAACTGGCGCGGTTCCAGACGCAACAGGCCGGGCACGGTCAGCGTGTAATAACCCGGCGGCATGAGAGCGGCCTCGTTGGTCAGTAAATGGGCAAAAGTGCCGCGCTCATTGATGGCAAAATTGTAAACTACAGGGGCCATGCCAAAGGGCACGGCCATTTCAAGCTGGCGTTTGGTGTTATGCATAATGTTGGGCAGTTGTTCTTGGGCCAGCAGCTTCTTTTTGGGGTTGAAAATAAAGCCCATTCCCCCGCCGGACATGCCGCCCAACATCCAAAATCCCCAAAAATCATCGCCAAACTCGGCCTTGACCCGCTCCACCAGGGTTTCGGTATACAAATTGCTGGCCCAGGGGATGATGGTTTGGATGGGGCCAAAAAAGTTGTGCTGGGTGGCGGCTCCAATTTTTTGCACCCGGCCCTGCTGTAGCAGCGCCACCACCTCATCCAGAATGCGAATGGCTTCCTGGCGGCCCTGCCACTCCGCTTCCGAGCGCAGCAAATATTTTTCGGTGACCATTTCCAGGATAGGGCCGACATCCTGGGCCATACCGCCGTGCACCAACACCAGGCTGTCTTGCAGTTTCTGGCGCGTCTCCGCCGAAATTTCGTCCAGGGTGAAAATTTTATGATCGGGCAAAAGCCGCCCCCGGCTAATGCCAAATTCGGGGTCGCCTTCGGCTGCGTTTACGCCGTAGATCAGTTTCATGCCGGGCCAAACCCCGCCGGAGTCCTGCCAGCCGCCACCCGAACCGCCCAGCCACTCGCCCAGGATGGCCCGCGCCGCCACCAGGCGACGTTCCGCTTCGGCCAACGGCCCGGTGAGGGATTGGGTTTGGCCCGTGGCCCGCATGCAAACGCTAATCAGGCAGGCCAACAGGCTGGTAGAGACCGCCAGCCGCGACCCCTTGGGAATATCGTTGACCCGGCTGACCAGCTCCAGACCATAGCCGGGCCTGACCAGCCGGGCCAGCAGATCGGCCAGGGGCTGCTCCGCGCCCTCCATGCCCGGCGGTACAATGCCGGCGGCAATCACCGCTGCTTTTAGCAGGCCCAGGTAATCCCGGGCAAAATCAAACACTTCGGCCAGGGTGGTGATTTCGGCAGTGGCTCCCAGGTCAACGCTGACAAGGCGCAGAATGGGCTGGTCAATAACGCGAAAATAGGCTTCCACCGGTGGCTGCGGGACGTTGGTCCCGTTAGCATCCCGGACGCACAGGTCAATAGACACATTCAGCACCCGCGCCCCTTCGGGAAAATCCATGCCCAGAAAGAAGATGTCGCTCCAGCCGCTGTGGGTCAGGTCCATGCGCACGGGGGTAGTTTCTTTGAGCAGGGGAAACAACGGCGTAGCGACAGAGCGTTGGAAAAGTTCGGGCCGGACCCGTAGGGGTTGGTCGGCGGGATGGCCCAGGCGGAACATCCACTGGTTGCCCCACACCGAGCGCACGCTGCGGCGCACCTGGTTGGCCAGGGTTTGGAAGCCCAGGCCATGATAAGAGGCGGCCAGGGCGCTGGAGATGCCGTCGTTTGGCCCGTCAGCGGCTTGGGTGGCCAAAAATATTTCAATGGCTTCTTCAAAACGGCGTTTCAAAAGATTCGTATAGCCATCAAAAGGCACTAAACCCTTGCTTGACAGCCCCGCTTTTAAGGGAAGGTGAAAACGATGGATGGCGTAGAGAAAAAAGAGGGCGCGCACCTGCTGGTAAAGGTTGTCGCTGCCGCACCGGAAATGTTCCAATACCGCACATTCGTCCAGGAGTTCGTTCAGGGAGGCGGCCCGGCAAAAGGTATCCAGGGAGCGGTTGCGGGTTTCCGGGTCTGTGGCCGTGATAATGTTGATGAGTTCACTCATGAGTCATCCTCGACTTGGCGGTTTGGCTAAAAAAAGGGACAAGTTCAGCAAATTCCTCATCTTCTTGGCGTCCTTTGCGTTGAGATTTTTATTCATCTTTGGCAGCGCCAAGTTCGCGCAAGGCCAGTAGTTCCAGTAACTTGGCCAGCACTTCGTCTCGGTCCCGGCCGCTCAAGGCCAGGGCCAATTGGGCGGTCAACAGGCCATATTTTACGCCCACGTCGTAGCGCCAGTCGTGTTTTTCCAGGGCCAGGTATTGTTCGCGCCGGGGTAATTCGGCCAGGGCGTCGGAGAGCGTAACCGGGCCTTGTTTTCCCGCCGCGCCAATTTGCATTTGCAGGAGATCAAAAATGGTGGGGGTCAAAACGTGCATGCCAAAAAAGCACAGGTAATGGCCGGCCCGCAGCCCGGGCACAATCAAGCGCTGCTCGGCGATGGTGGGCGTGGCTTTTTCGATAACGGTTTCAACCTGGTAAAGGTCGGCCCGGCCCGGCACACGCCGCCCGCCAACGGCGCCATAATAGGGCAGGAGACTCTCTCGGGTGGCATGCACGGCCGATACGGCGCATGTTTCGGCTTCGGCCACTTTCACCAGGTGTTGGGCGCAGCCTTCGTTGGCGCGGCTGACATACAGGTGATCGCCAACCAGGTGCAAAAAAGGGTCCGCGCCCACAAAGTCTTTGGCGCAGTAAACGGCGTGGCCGTAGCCCAGGGGGTTCGGTTGAGGCACAAAATACAGCCGCCCGGCATGGTCCCCGGCCACTTTAAGATAGGATGTTTCATCGCCGGGCTGGACCACAATACAGATTTCTTCGACGCCTGCCCTGAGCGCTTCTTCAATAATAATGCCCAGCACCGACTTTTCGGCGCCGTCGCGGTCAATGAGGGTTTGCAGGGGCAGGGTGCGTTGCTTGGGGCCTGCCGCTGTAATAACGGCTTTAGCAATTTTCATTCCATACCTCCAGGAAGAGTGGTGGCGCAAACATAATGGCAGCATCATGCCACAAATCCCGGGTGAGCACAAAAAGCGTGAACTTGTTGGAAAATTCGTTGCAGAGAAAAGCAATTTGTAATATAATGATGGCAAAGATACAGGAGGCCCATCATCGTCGAGTCAACTGAAAGCAAACCGTTAAATCCCCTGGCCCTGGATTGGTTGGTGTCTAATCTCAGGTGGCTGTGGCTGTTTTTGGTGGCTGCGTTTGTGCTGGTGGAAGCATTGTTTACCGCCGAGCCGTCGCCTTATTTTCTGCAATTGCTCATCCTGGTTGCCGTCGGTTTTGCCCTGAACGGCATTTACGTGGGCCTGTTGTGGGCCAATTATTATCCAAATTGGCTGGCGATAGGGGCGGCTATTTTAGACGTGGCCATTGCCATTGCCCTGTTGGTGATGTTACACGCGCTGGCGCCCCTTTTGTTGCCCCTCATGCTGCTCCCCGTGATTATGGCCGGGGTGCGTTGGGATACCGAGGCCGGTCTTTTGAGCGCCTTTCCTATTGTGTTAAGTTATGGCATCACCCTGGCCCCTATTTTGACCGGCGGCGAGGTTAAACGGGCAGAATTGATTGAAGCCGTATCCACCATTGGTATCGCGGCCCTGGTTCTGTTTACGGCCGGCGCTATACCCGGCCTGTTTGTCCGGCGGCGGGTGGAAGCGATAGAACGCAGTAATGAAGCGGAATTGGAACGCCTGCGTCTTAGCAATGAGCGAGGCCGGTTGGTTTCCGAGATGGCTTTAACCTTAAGCTCCACCCTCAACTACCGCCAGGTGTTGCGGGCCATGATTGACCTGGCCTTTTCGGCGATGGCCGAAACAGGGGTGGAAGACGAAACCACGGTAGGCATGGTGCTGCTCTTTGAAGGAGAGGGGGATGGCAATCAGTTGACCCTGGTAGCGGGACACAACATCGCCCGCCGGGATGAAGGGCGGAAGGTAAGCGGCGAGGAAGGTTTGATTGGCCGGGCCATTCACACCGCCGAGGTCAAGATTACCCACCGGGCAAATCAGGATAAAGGGTTGACTTCGTTTGCTTCAACCCCCGGCATCCGCTCGGCCATTTGCGCGCCGTTGCGGGCGGGTTTTACCACTTATGGCGTGGTCCTTTTTTGCACCACCAAACCCGATTTTTACACCGAAGACCATGCCGCGCTCCTGGCTACTTTTTGCAGCCAGGCCATTATTGCCCTGCAAAACGCCCAGCTTTTTGAGGACCTGCAACTTGAGCAGCAGCGCATTTTGGAAAAAGAGGCCGAAGCCCGCCGCAAGTTGGCCCGGGACCTGCACGACGGCCCTACCCAGTCCATTGCCGCCATGGCCATGCGTCTCAACTTTATTAAAATGGTGCTGCAAAACAAAGATGTAGACAAAGCTTACGAGGAAATTGTTAAAGTTGAAGAAATTGCCCAAAGCACCACCCACGAGATCAGAACCATGCTCTTTACCATGCGCCCGGTTATTTTGGAAACCCAGGGTTTGTTGGCCGCGCTGGAGCAATATGTGGAGCGACTGCGCACCAACGAAATCTTTGACGTTACCCTGACCAACCAGGGCTATAACGGGCAATTGGGTTCGGAAGCTGAGGGAGTTGTTTTTGCCATCATTGAAGAAGCGATTGGCAATGCTAAAAAACACTCCCAGGCCACCAAGGTCAATATTAATCTGTTTGCCCAACGCGGCTCCTTGTTTGTGGAGATAAGGGATAACGGCGTTGGCTTTGACGTGGACGCCACCAAGTCCACTTACGATCAACGCACCAGTTTGGGTTTGATCAACATTGAGGAACGGTCCCAGGCCGTGGGGGGACGTTGCTCGCTGGAATCCGCTCCGGGACGAGGCACTGCCGTTAGAGTGCAAATTCCTTTTGAGCAGGCTGCGGAGCGCACCGGTTGATGCCCCAACAATGGTGGGCGGGCGGCTTGGCTTTACTATCACTGGCCTTGCCGACCGGCTGGTGGTGGCTCAAAAATAAACAACCAAAGCCTCAAACCTGGCCAAAGTTGGCGCAGCGGTGGCCTGCTCGCACCGCTGAATTTTTTTATTTTGTCGGATTGCCCTATTTGGCCCTGGTTTTTGGCCTGTTTCCGGCCAGGATGTTGGGCTTGCAAGGTTTTGAAAATTTTGCCTCGCGGGCCAACCAAAGCTCGCCGGTGGCCGGTTTGCCCAAAGCCGTTGCCTTGATGCTGCTGGACAACCTGGCTGATGGCGGGCCGGTGTTGGGGGCCGGCCTGATGGCCCTGTTTATTTGGGGTGGCCTTACCTGGGCATTGGCTCATTATGGGATCAGGCCGCAGCCGGTTCAAACCTCTGCGCTTGACACCGTCTACTGCACCCTCCATTGGGCTTTTTATTGGGCGCTGTTTGGCCTGATCACCGGCGACCGTTACCTGGGCCTTGTGCTGGGCGCAGCGTGGGCTATCCTGGAGATGGCGCTGCTGGCCCGGCGGCAAAAAAAACGGTTGGCGCAAACCCCGCCATTTTTGTTGACCATCATTATTTTGATTTTGACCTCTGCTATCTTTTATTACCGCCCCAATCTATGCTGGCTCTGGATTATTCACCTGGCGATGGTGTTTTGGACGACAAGAGTTTATCCAGAGCCTAAAGATTTTCAAAACCTTTAGGCTCTTGGCAAGATAATGAATTTCCAAAAAACTGCTTTTTTAAAACAGGGGGCCGTCTCTCTTACTCTTTTTGCCTTAGCCTTATCGGCCCGCCTGCCGGCCCTGGACGGCTTTATCACTTTTGACGAACCCCGCTGGCTTGATCGCTCGCGCTGGTTTTTGCTGGGGTTATTGTTTCCGGGGCAGGAATGTCCGGCGGTAGAATGGGGCCGCGAATTTGCCACCAGCGGCCTGGGCTGTACCCTGCAAATTGGTTATCCCGGCGTCACCACCATGTGGGCCGGCAGCCTGGGCTTGCTGCTCCATTACCGGCAGGCGAACACACTGCTGGATTTAAGCGCATTTCTGCAAGAACTGCCCACCTATCCCTTAGACCCGGCCCTCATTCCCTCCATCCGCTTCCCCCTGGCGGTGGCCGGGACGCTCTTTGTGTTCTTTTTTTACATATTCTTGCAGCGATTGTTCAATGATGGCGTTGCCGTGGTCGCCGCGCTGTTGGTGGCGTTGCACCCTTTCCACATCGCTCTTTCCCGCGTACTGCACCATGATGCCCTGACGGCGGCGTTCATGGCCCTTTCCGTGCTTGCGCTCACGGGTTACTGGTTAAAAAATTGGCCCTGGCCCTGGTTGGGGCTGTCGGCGGGGTTGGGGGGATTGGCTTTACTGAGCAAACAGGTCAGTTGGCTGCTGCCGCCTTACGTGCTTATCCTGGCCGGGTTTACCTGGTATTACCGTTGGTTGGAACAAAAAGGGTCCGTCAGGAACATCCGGCGGCTGTCGGTTGAAACGGTTTGTTGGGGGCTGGGAGCCGGTTTAACCTTTATGGCCTTTTTCCCGGCTATGTGGGTGATCCCCGTCCAGGTGGTCAAAGTTATCTTTGACGCCAGCACAACGCTGGCCGAAGAGGGCCACACCCACTATTTTTTGGGCGCAGTTTCCAAAGACCCCGGCCTTTTATTTTATCCGGTGGGATGGCTGTTGCGGGCCACGCCGTTTGAAGTAGCGGGCCTGGCGGGCGGGCTGGCGGTGTTTGGCTGCGCCTTTTGGCGAAGGCGCGCTTGGCGTTATTTGGTGAAAACGCGCCGGGTGGAACTGGCTTTGTTGTTGTTTGTGGCTTTTTTATGGTTGTTGGTGACCCTCTCCAACAAAAAAATGGTGCGCTACTTTTTGCCGGGTTTTGTGATGCTTGACGTGTTTGCCGCGCTGGGCCTGCTCCGGCTGCTGGAGCAATTAAGAGCGTTGCTTGCCCAACGTTTGGCCCGTTCCTGGAATGTTTGGCTGTTGAGCGGCCTCATTGTGCTCGTCCAGGGCTGGTGGGCGCTGGCCCACTACCCCTACTACCTCACCTATTACAACCCGTTGTTTGGCGGCATGCCCGGCGCGGCGCGTTTGATGACCATTATTGGCTGGGGCGAGGGCCTCAACGAGGCCGCCGCTTACCTGAACCAACAACCGGAGGCGGGATCGGCGCGGGTGGTGGTGGAGCGATTTTGCAGCATGTTCCGCCCTTTTTCGGTGAGCCGGGTTTTCTGCCTGAATAGTTCTGTGGGCGGCATTATGCAGGCCGATTATTTTGTTTATTATTACAACCTGGTGCAGCGAAATTTGCAATGGCCGGAGCAGTGGCGATATTTTTACCGGCACCAAATACCCGCGTATCGTCTGAGGTTACAAGGGTTGGATTACGTGTTGGTTTATCGTAACCCCATTGAACATCGCGTTGACCGCCAGGCCAACAGCCGGCCCGACGTTTTTACCACCTTTGGCTACAACCTGGCCTCAGCGGCAACCTGACCCTCTTCTGGCAGAATTTGGCCTCGCCAGCGCCTCAATTGTTGGTGGGCCTGGCGCCTACCCGGGGCGTTTATCCGCCGGGCGCAACCGCCGTTGGCGGAAAACGGCAGTGGTTGACTTGTACTCTGGCTCCTGGTTTTGTCGCTGAAGTGGACACACCCAAAGCCATTGTCCAAAGCCGTTGTCCCCTGGCCAGGGCCAATCTGCCTCCTGGCTTGTACGATTTGCAGGTGGGGGTCAACTATGATTCTGCTGTTGAACCTATGGCGTCGTCCTTATTGGGCGTTGTTTTGATTGCGCCGGATGGCCGTTTTACTAACGTCAATTTGTCGTCTCCTGGGGGTGAGCGATAAAGTAGGAAAAAATTCACCTTGGGTGTAAAATGAGCCACTGTGGCCCGTAATGGCTTTTCTTTTTTTGGCGAAAGAATTGGGGTTTGCTGATGAAAAAATCAACAGAAGTGCTGGTTATTGGCGGCGGCGTGACCGGCTGCGGCGTTCTCTTTGACCTGGCTCAACGGGGCTTCAAGTGTATTTTGTTAGAACGGGGCGGATTATCTAATGGCACCTCTGGCCGGTTCCACGGCCTGCTGCACAGTGGGGCCAGGTATGCGGTCAAAGACGCCGCAACGGCCCGGGAGTGCATTCGGGAAAATTTTATTTTACGCAAAATCCTGCCCCACTGTATCGAGGATTGCGGCCATATTTTTGTGGTCACGCCGGAAGACCCGCCGGATTACGCCGAGGCGCTCTATCAAACATGCCAGGAAGTCGGCATTCCCATCGAGGAAATTTCTGTGGCCGAGGCCCTGCGCCGGGAGCCGCTGCTTAATCCTCAAATTAGGCGGAGTTTTTTAACGCCCGATGCCAGCGTGGAAACCTGGGAAACCTGTCAAACCCTGGTTGAGGCGGCGGCGGCATACGGCGCGGAAATTTTGCTGTACCACGAAGTAGTGGGGGTTACGGTTGAACAGGACCGGGCGACCGGGGCGACGGTCAAAAACACTGTTACCGGCGAAGAAATGAGGGTGGCGTGCGATCTGCTGGTGAACGCCGCCGGCCCATGGGCCGGCCGGGTGGCGGCCCTGGCCGGTTGCCGGGTGACGGTGCATTCCAGCAAGGGCACGTTGGTGGCCATGAACTACCGGCTGGTGAACACCATTATTCATCGCTGCCGGCCCGTCGGAGACGGCGATATTTTGGTGCCCGTTGGCACGGTGGCCGTTATTGGCACCACCTCGGTGAGCGTGCCCAACCCGGATTGTTACGCCATTGAGGATTGGGAAGTGCGGAAGATGCTGGATAACGGCGCGGCCTTGATCCCCTCTCTCAAACGGTTCCGCCCCCTGCGGGCCTGGGCCGGGGTGCGCCCCCTGTACCAGGAACAAAATGTGGGCCAAGATATGCGCTCGCTCACGCGCGGCCACGCCCTGTTAGACCATGCCCCCCGCGATGGGGTGGATAATTTTGTCACCATTACCGGCGGTAAATGGACCACCTATCGTTTGATGGCCGCGGAAACGGTTGACCTGGTGTGCCAAAAACTCAACACCAAACGTGCCGGCCGCACCGCCGACACCATTCTTTCTCCCCCGGGCAGGCGCGCGTTCCACCGGCTGGGAAGCCGTTTGGAAAAGGTGGAAAAAGCCGGAATAGAAGAGCAACTTATTTGCGAATGTGAGTTGGTCACCCGGCCCCAAATTGAGGCCGGCCTGGCCCGCCATGAGCAAAACATTATCAATGACCTGCGCCGCGATTTGCGGGTGGGGATGGGCCCGTGTCAGGGCGGTTTCTGCGCTTACCGGGCGGCGGGTATTTTGCAGGAGCAAAAAAACCTTCCGGCGCAACAGGTCAACCAGGCCCTGCTTGATTTTTTGCAGGAACGGTGGAAGGGAATGTTGCCCGTGTTGTGGGGCCAAAATTTGCGCCAGGCGCAGTTAGACCAGGGCATTTATCAGGGGTTGCTGGGTTTGGATAAATTGCCCCTAAATTTGAGGCGGTGGGCTGAAGGTCGCGTGGGCGAGATAGAGACCGAAGGCTATTTTGAACTGCCCTGACGCGGGGCGCGGTTTCGTCGTGTGCCCTTTGTTGTTCGTTGCTAACAGAAAGGCCAAAGGATATGAGCAAGTACGAAACAATTGTGATTGGCGCGGGCCTGACCGGCCTGACCGCGGCCTGCCAATTGGCCCGGGCCAATAAAAAAGTGCTTTTGGTGGCCCAGGGCATGGGAGCGTTGTTGTTATCTTCCGGCGCAATGGACGTGTTAGGCTTTCAACCGGCGGATTCGCCGGCGCCGGTGGATAACCCTTTGGCTAAATTGAGCGACTTTTTGGCCGAAAAGCCGGAACACCCTTACCATCTGGCCGGCCCGGATAATATTCGGGCCGGGCTAACTGCGTTTTTGGAGTTGGTCCGGGGGAAGCTGGATTACCGGGGCGTTGTTGACCGGAATTGGCTGTTGCCCGGCGCGGTCGGGGCCGTGCATCCCACCTGCCTGGCTCCGGCCTCGATGGCCAATGGCGACCTGAATGTCAGGGGCCGGATGCTCATTGTGGGCTTCAAAGAGTTGCGCGATTTTTATCCGGCGTTGATGACTCAAAACCTGAACGAGCAAAAATTGGGAGTGCAGGCGGCGGCGCTAACCCTTGACGCGCCCGCTCCCGTGGCGGGCAAAATGAACGTCACCCCCCTTGAGTTGGCCGCCGCTTTTGAGCAGCCCCAGTTCCGGCAGCAGGTGGTCAGGGCTGTCAAAAATAAAGGCCGGGGTTATGGCCGGATTGGTTTTCCGGCGGTTTTGGGGTTAGCCCAACACGCCGATGTGCTGGCCGATTTGCAGCAGCGCCTGGGCAAACCTGTTTTTGAAATCAGCACCTTGCCGCCATCGGCGCCGGGCCGCCGTTTATTTGAAGCTTTGCAAAAAGTTTTCCTGGAGGCCGGGGGGCGGTTGCTCATTGGCGGTAAAGTGGTTGATGGAATAATTGAAAACGGGCGGGTCAGGCAAATCCGGCTGGAAACGGCCAGCCGTTTGAAACCACTTGCGGCCGAAAACTATGTGTTGGCCACGGGCGGCATCTTTGGCGGCGGCCTGCAAACCGACGATCAAGGCCGGATGTGGGAGCCGATTTTTGGCCTGCCGGTGCGGGCCAACCCGGACCGCCACCAATGGTTTGCGCCGCAGTTCCTGTCGCCGCAGGGCCAGCCGGTTTTTGATTACGGGGTGCGGGCCAACCGACGGCTCAATCCGGTTGCTGAAGACGGTGCGCCTTTGGCCGAGAATTTATTTGTGGCGGGCGCGTTGCTGGCCGGCGCAAATTGGATAGCCGGCCGCACCGGCGGCGGGGTGGCCCTGGCTACGGCAGCCGCCGTGGTGAAACAAATTTTGAGTTACAGTGAGCCTTCTTTATGAGCATTGAAAATATCCAGGATGATTTCAACCTCTCTATCTGGGAGCAGGCGCAATATACCGCCGATTTATGTATCAAGTGCAATATTTGCACCTCTCACTGCCCGGTGCATCGCGTGACCGATCTTTTTCCCGGCCCTAAGTTTGTGGGGCCGCAGGCGCAGCGATTTCGCAGCCCGCACGAAATTTCGGTGGATGAGAGTTTGGATTATTGTAGCGGCTGCGGCGTTTGCACTATGGTTTGCCCGCACGGGGTGAAGGTGATGGAGATGAACGCCAAGGCCCGAGCCAAACTGTATCGGCGCAAATCCATTCCCTGGCGCAACCGGCTGCTGGGGCGTTCGGAATTGTTAGGGATGTTAGGCAGTCCGTTTGCCCCCCTGGCCAACTTCATGTTTACCAATCCCTTCATTCGCTGGCTGACCGAGCAAGTGATGGGCATTCACCGGCATGCCCCCATGCCGCTTTTTTCTTGGGAAACGTTTCGGGGGTGGTACCGGGGCGTTCATCAAAAATCGGGCCGGCGACTGGTGTCTGATAAAAAAGTGGTATTTTTTCACGGTTGCAGCGCCAACTATTACGAGCCGCATGTGGGTAAAGCCGCCGTGGCCGTGCTGGAACACAACGGCTTTGAGGTGATTGTGCCCAAACAGGTTTGCTGCGGCCTGCCCATGCTCTCCAATGCCGAGTTTGACGCAGCCCGGAAAAATGCCTGTAAAAATATCAAATCGCTGGTGAAGTACGCCCGGCAAGGGTATAAGATTGTGGGCGCCTCTACCAGTTGCACCCTTAGCCTCAAATCAGACTACCGCCATATCTTGGACATTGATACCGAAGACGCCCGGCTGGTGGCCCACCAAACCTACGACATTTCCGAATTTCTGCTGGAACTGGCCGAGGCCGGTCAACTGAAAACCGATTTTCAGCCGTTGCCGGTCAGCCTGCCTTATCACCTTCCCTGCCAGCTTCGGGCGCACAATATGGGTTTGCCCGCCATTGACCTGATGGAGTTGATTCCCGGGGTCATTATCAAACACGTGCAGGCTGATTGCTGCGGCATTGCCGGGACGTATGGCTACAAAAAGGAGAAATACCAGATTGCCATGGATGTAGGCCGGCCCTTGTTTGACCAGATCAAACAGTCAGGTTCGGCCGTGGCGATTTGCGATAGCGAGACGTGCCGCTGGCAGATTGCCCACGCGACCGGGGTTAAAATGATCCATCCGGTGGAACTGCTGGCGCAAGCCTATGGCCTGGCTTATGGGAAAGGAGGGTGGGATGTCTAACCACAAACAAAAAATAGCCTTTGCCCTCATCATTGGGGCAGCCCTGGTGTGTACCGGTTTGATGTTTTCCTTAGGCCCTATCATGGCCTATAGATTTGGCCCGCCGGATTTGACGGCGACAGCAGGGGCAGTATCGGCGCAGGCAACGGGAGTTTCGTTAAAGCTACCGAGGCGGCCTTGTGGTGGGGCAATGTCTCTGGAGGCTTGCCGCTATCCCAAAATCTCACCTGGAATGGCCTGCGAACTTCGGTGGTGCCTGTAAACAAAGATGCCTGGGCCTTGGTTAAGGCGCAAAATGAAAATAACGCCCCGCCCTTTGAGGGAAAATGTATGCTGATGATCACGGTGCAGGTGGCCAACGTTGAGGGGCAGTCGGACGAGTTGGCGGAGGTTATCCCGCGGTGTATTTTGAACTACCCGACTGAGTTTGGCCGGAGGGCTTTTTTAGCGCCAGCCGCGCTTGCCGGACGATTTTGAGATTTTCTTCAAGGGGGTTATCGGGGGGGAGATAAAGCACATCCGCATCGGGGGTTATGTCTTTGAGTGAAGTGAAGATAACGGGCAGCCATTGTTTGTTACCGGCGGGCACGGCCAGGTCGGCCACATAATTCACGCCTCCCTCTTTGAGGGGGAAATTCCGCTCGGCGTGGATGCCCATTTCTTTCAAGGTCACATACAACCATCCGGCAGGTGACTCGTTTTCAAATAAATCGTTGATCTCCTCGGCGGCCTCAAAGCGGTCGCCGGTGGTGGCAATAAACGTAATCCGCCGCCAGTTGCTTGACACAATTGGCGGTATTTTATGTTGCAGCGGGCCAAGCTGGAGTTTGTAATACCAGTTGTTGGCCCGTTTGTGATTGGGTTGGGCAGGGATGAGGTCTTGGCGCGTCATCAGTTCGTGGCCCTCGATCCGGGCGTAGTAGTGAATGGCCCATTTATCGGCAGCAAAGGTTTTGGTGAAATAAAACGCCAGCCAGTCAAAACGGGGCGTTCCTTCCGGCGCGTTTTTCACCGGAATGCGGTACCAGCCTTCGTCCAGCACCTGCTGCCAATCTGTTTTGTTGTTCATTATAGCGACCAGGATGCGGTCGGTGGGGTAAATGAGCATCTTTTATTTCAGCCGGAAGCAATTTCAAGCGAACTGATGTTCGTATTATACCACAAATGTGGCGGCGGGCAATATTTGGGGAAGTTGACAAACAAACAGGGCAATCGGATGAATTATGTTAACAAGTTAGGCTCATTCATTACAAGGGTTACATAACTTTCTGAATGTCGTTTATACATTTGGAATATACCCGTAGTGGTTTCTCATTAGCCGCACCATGAGCAAAATTCAAAATGCGCGTCAAGCTTTCGCAGTTCGGCCTCACCTTTTTCATCAAAGTAAATAACCCCTATCTGGGAGGGTGGAAAATTTGAAAAGAGATAATGCCGGGTTGAATCCATCCAATGAGCATTAAAGCCAAAATCATAGTTTTGGGTAACGTAAAATCCTTCCACATGGCTGATTCCACAATGGCCGTCGTGATAAGCGGGAACCTTACCTACCAACCGGTGTTCGTTTCTGGGCGCTTCCACATGCCAGTCCAGGGAATCAGTAGGATGACAATTGACCACAATGAGGCCGGTTTTGTCTCCCCCAAAGGGAGGTGTCTGGGAAATAAGTTCAGCTACCAGACGCTCCGTTTCGTTTAGCGGCGTAGGGGTAGGCGGAGGTGTTGTGGGTGTTGATGTTGGAGAGGGCGCGCCAGTAGGAGATGGCGGCGCTGTGGGCGTATCGGTAGGGAGGGGCGTGGGGGTGGGTACGGGAGTTTCGGTAGGCGTGGGCGTGGGGGTATGGGCCGGGTCGGGGTCTTGGGCGTCAGGTAAACTATCGCCATCTGTATCTTGATTGTTTGGGTCTAACCCCTGGCTAACTTCAAACCCGTCTTTTAAGCCATCGCCATCTGTGTCGGATTTGAGGGGATTGGTATCGTAAATGTTGATCTCTTCCAGATCGTCAATATTATCTTGATCCGTATCTCGTTTATCGGGCAGGGTGTTCAATTCTAATTCTTCAGCATTGGTCAACCCATCCCGGTCCTCATCATCAATCAACCAGGAAGCGGTAGCCGTAGCATTGGTTTCATCCAATTGAGCTATAGCCACAGCCTCGGCAGTTTGGGTGGTTTCAACGCCGGCCGTAGCAGTTAGATTGACTGCTACGGTGGGGGAATCTGTATTTGAGTCTGAACCACTGAGGCTCAAAAAAGCGATGATACCACCCAGCGCAGCCAAAATAACTATCGTCATCCCCCCTACCAGCGCCAGGGTTAAGCCGCTTTTGCGCGGTGAGGTGTCAGTTGTTGTTGCTTCTCCGTCCATCCTGACCCGGGTTGCGTCGGTTGAGGCCGCACCTTGCCCCGAAACCGGAGTGAATGTACCTGTTGTCGGGTCGAGTTCATCATCAATTTTGGGAAGTGGCGCGGTTAGCTGTAGAGGGTTTTTTCTGAGTGAGTCATCCGGGGGCAAACCAACGGCATCACGCAGGGCGAGGGCTAAATTGCCGGATGTCTGGTAGCGATCATCAGGATTTTTATGCAACGCTTTAATGATGACCTGCTCTACAGCCGGAGTGATGTTTGGATTAACCTGACCGGGTAGTGGCAAGGGTCCTTTGATGTGCTGCATAATTGTGGCAATGTGCGTTTCTCCCTTAAAAGGAACTTTACCTACCGCCATTTCATACAAAATAATACCCATTGTATAAATGTCGCTGCGTTCATCAACGTGCATACCCTCACCCTGTTCGGGCGACATATAAGCGGACGTACCGGTCATTGCACCGGTCATTGTGTATTGAGCGCCGCCCAGCAGCCGGGCAATGCCAAAATCGGTCAGTAATACCTGACCCTCTGAGTTGATCATTATATTGGCCGGTTTTATATCACGATGGATCATCCCATTGCTGTGGGCGTAATCAATGGCATCTCCCAGAGCCAGATAGATACGGGCAATTTCCGGCATAGAAAAACCACGTCCTTGCCCCCAACGCGCCCGGATTTCGTCTTTAAGGGTGGGGCCGTCAACAAATTGCATCACCATAAAGTAGATGTTTGAATCTTGATCAAAATCAAGGGCTTGCACAATGTTTGGGTGGGTTAATTTGCCCGTAGCCAGGGCTTCGCGTTGAAAACGGCCAATAAAGTCTTTATCCGTACTGAGATGCTGGTGCATCACTTTAACGGCCACATAACGATCCAGACCAGGTTGGTAGGCTTTGTAAACTTCGGCCATACCTCCGCTGCCTAACCGGGCCACAATACGATATTTGCCCAAGGTTTTGCCCACCAAATTACCAACATTAGCCGCGGGGAGTACCGACGGGGGGGATTGAGATAGTTGAGTTTGGGCCAGTTGATTCGATTCCGGGGCAGGCGCGGGTACGGTAGCCACATAGTCGGTTTCAGCTTGTTCGTCTATCAGCGGTTGGGCAATAATTTGGCCGGGGGGAGGCGGTGTTGGTTCGGTGGTATTCAAGGTAAAGGTGGTTTGTCCAATACGTAACCGGTCGCCCGGTTCAAAAGGGTGTCCCCGGCTGTCAACGCGCTGGTTATTGATGTAGGTGCCGTTGGCGCTATTGTTGTCGTAAACCAGGCAATGTTGACCGTTGAACTCCAGAGAGGCATGCTGGCGTGAGGCTGCCGGGTCGTTGACCGGGATGTCACAGTTTTTGGCGCGGCCCATAATCAGACGACCCGTTTTGAGGGGATAACTTTGCCCGCCGGGGCCAACCAGCCAACCTGGCTCAATTGATACATCGTCTGCCTTAGCCAGAGTGGTGGGGGCTTCGCCAATGGCTTCTAACTCCTGCTGCCAGACCAACACCGAGGAGGGGCGTTTTTCCGGTTCTGGCTCCATTGCGTGCATAATGGCCCTAGAAACCGGGGCGCTAAAATTAACATTGAGCTTTTCCAAGGAAAGAAATTGGGACCGGTTAACCAACAGGCTAATGCTATCCGGCGGTTCCTGGCCGGTGAGTGCGGCATACAGAGTAGCCCCCAAAGAATAAATATCGGAAACAGGGGTGGTGCCCAATTCTGTAAATTGCTCCGGTGGCGAGAATCCCTGTGTGGCCACCCGCGCTCCGGTTTGGGTGCGGGCATCACCTGTGGCAATTTTGGCAATCCCAAAATCAACCAAAATGGCTTGCCCATCAGGCGTTACTTTAATATTTTGGGGTTTGACATCCCGGTGGATAATGGGTGGACTCTGGTGATGCAGGTAGCTGACCGCCTGGCAAACTTGCAGAATATACCCCACCGCCTGCGTTTCGGAGAGAGGGCGACCTTGCTTTTTGATCATCTGCCAAAGGTCTTGCCCTTCAATGTAATCCATCACCAGGTATTGTTGGTTATTTTCGCTAAAATGGTGTATCACCCGCGGCAAGCCAGGGTGATGCAAGCGGGCCAGGATGAGGGCCTCTTGCTCAAATTGACGAATAGCCTGGGGAGTTTGAAAGAAGTTTTCTTTGATGGCTATTGGTATTTTGAGTTTGGTATCAAAACCCAGGTAAACCGCCCCCATCCCTCCTTGAGAAAGCAGCCGATCGATACGATACCGATTGATTAGAGTTGCGCCTGTGGATAATGTCATTTTGTGACCTCGATAGATTTTCTCTAAATTGACTGGCCTTAACAGCCTTTTCCGTTGTGGGTAATACAAAGCTCAATCGCTTGGCCAGGTAGATTGTTAAGGCGAATATATTGCACCCGGTCGTTAATGGGCATCAGCCCAAAAAGGGTTATAGAACGAGACTCGCCCGGCGGCGGGCCGGAACCGGCATATTCATAACGGCAAAAAAAATCTTGATATCCGGAATCGGTTATGAATTCAATGCCACCCCAGTCATCGGCTACTGCTTGCTGGGTATTGTTAATTAAAATGAGTTCCAGTTGGAGGCGGCTGTAGATTCCTTGGGTGTCATCCCATTCGTTATACTTGAGGGCGTGGCAAACATCGCCGCTAACGGGCGATCCCCAGGGTTCAACATAGTTGAACTCTTTGTTGCCTATTTTTAGGGTATAATCATTGTTGGAAACTATTGCCGGGCCGGAGCCTTGAGCGCCGCCGGATACGACCGGGGCTGGAGTGGGCGTGGGGGCGGTGGCATCGGACACGCTGGCCAGGTTGTCTATGTAAAGCGTACCGCTACCGCTAAAGGTGTCAACGCCGTCATCCAGAACCAGGGCTTGAAAGCTGATGGGGTAATCAATTACGCCGTTATCCGGCCCGCTGATGTGACCGCTGGGCCAGGGCTGATTGGAATCCAGGTAGGCAATCATCTCTTGCCAGCCGGTGTGTTTTACCTGGCCAAAACTCATCCCCCAAATTTGACCGGCGGCATCTTTAATCCAGGCATTAAGAAAATGACCAGCCCCATCGCCATACACCCAGGCCGAGATGGCATTGGGATTGCCGGATAAGGTCCAACGTTGCGAAAAGACTACAAAGTCGTTATCTGTTGAGGAGGGAAAGTTGTAATCCAATTGCCCGGCAAAATTACCGCTGTGAGTTTGAGTTGAGGAACGATAAAATTCGCCGTAGGGCTGGTCGCCGCGTTCCCATGTGTTTTGACTCTCAAAATCTTGAAAAATGCCGGGCGGTGCGGCGCCAGAGGTTTGTGTTACCGGTTGGGGGGTGGCGGTGGGCAAATTGGCAGGAGGCAAGGTGGCAGAGGGGAGTAACGTAGGAGAGGGGGTGTTGGTGGGCAAAACAGTGGCCGTAGGCGCTTGCGCCGGGTTCGGGTCGCTGGCATCAAAGAGGCCGTCGCCGTCCGTATCCCCGTCCATAGGATTTAAGCCCTGGTTTACTTCAATCCCATCTTTCAGGCTGTCGCCATCGGTATCGGGGTTAAGGGGGTTGGTCTGGTGAATCCTGATTTCATCGGCATCATTTAGGCCATCTTGGTCGCTATCTTTGGCGTTGGGCTGTGTGCCAAATTCCACTTCTTCGCGGTTGAGCAAACCGTCACGGTCATCATCCTCATCCAGCCAGGTGGCCGTGGTGGTGGCCTCAATATTACTGGCGGGGGATGGTTGAGAGGTAGGCGTAGCTTCAATTTTGGTGAGGGTCTCTTCTGCAATCGTCACATTTTTCTGCTTTGATTCCGTCATACGGCTTGTTATCAAAAAGGAAACAACACCACCGATAACCACCACCCCCACCACAATAAGGCCGATGACCAGCAACGATATACCTTGTTTGGAGCGCGTTGGCCCGGTTTGAGCGAAGGTAGCCTCCGGTGGTGGAGCCATTGTGGCTTGGGCTTGGTTAGTGAGTTTGGCTACGGGCTGACGACCGGCGGCTGAAGTAGTAGGATCAGCATCCACAACTTTAACCCCAATGTGGGCCGTTTCAGCCCGGTCATCAACAATTAGAGGCGGACCAGCCACCGGCTCTCCGGGGCCAGTAGGGGTGGTGCTGAGGGTAAACGTAGTCTGGCCGATACGTAGGTTATCACCCGGATGGAAAGGATGGCCTTCATCGTTGACGCGCCGATCGTTAATAAATGTGCCGTTGGCGCTGCCTTCATCGTAAACAAAGCAATGTTGTCCATCAAACTCTAACATAGCATGCCGGCGCGAGGCCGCCGGGTCACTAAGCGGAATATCGTTATCTTTGCTCCGCCCCAAAATGACGCTGCCCGGTTGGAGTTGGTAATTTTGCCCGTTTGGGCCAATCAACCACATAGCCACAGGCATGTTCTCAATCGCAATAGGTTCATTGGAAGGGGGTAAACGCGATTCCAGCTCCTGTTGCCAGGCAACCACCGACTGCGGCCTTTGGGCCTGCTCAATTTGCATAGCATGCCTGATCGCTTCTGATACTTGCCGGCTTAGATTGGGGTTGATTGTATTAGGCAATTCAAACCGAACTTTGCCGGTCATCAGACCAATGCTATCTGGCGGTTTTTTCCCGGTAAGCAGGGCGTAGAGCGTTGCGCCGAGGGCGTATATATCGGAAGCGTGAGTGGTGCCTTGACCGGTGTACTGTTCCGGCGGCGAAAATCCCGGTGTAATGCCTCGTGCTCCGGTACGAGTGCGGCTGTCCGCCTCAACAATTTTGGCAATGCCAAAATCAACCAGTATGGCCTGATCTTTAGGCGTCACTTTGATATTTTGGGGTTTGATGTCGCGGTGAATTACGGGCGGGTTTTGCCGGTGCAAATAGGCCACTGCTTCACACACCTGGCTGATATAGCGGACAGCTTGCGCTTCGGGGAATGGGTGTCCCTGCTGTTTGACCATTTGCCACAAATCTTGTCCGGCCACAAAATCCATCACCAGGTATTGCAAATTGGCCGCGCTGAAATGATCAATCACCCGCGGCAGACCAGGATGATTCAACCGGGCCAAAATCAGGGCTTCTTGTTCAAACTGGCGTCGAGATTGGGGGGTTTGAAAGAAGTTCTCTTTGATGGCTACCATGATTTTAAGATTCTGATCATAGCCCTGGTAAATGGCCCCCATCCCCCCCTGGGCCAACATCTGGTCTATGCGGTAACGGTTTTCTAAGATGGCGCCTTCGGGTAAAATCATTCGTTTTCCTCCTCTTAATAGCAGGGAGACCAGTTTCTAATTTCTTCAACGCGGCCATCGCGGTGCGTAATACGTAAAACGGCCTCCGGGAAAAATGTGCAATGTTGACCACTCTGGCCCGGCGAGGTTATTCCCTGCCCGTTAAAATGTAATGTTTGCACCCCTTGGATATTCCAGTGATAAACGTAACAGCCGTCATTATCAACCACAACACACGCGCTCACCGATACCGGCTGCGGCGCGGGGGTTGGTTGGACATAGACGATAACCGGCGTAGGCGTGGGGGTATTGATAACCAGGGTTAAAGATGATTGTACGCTGCCTCCACCCCCGGTAGCTACCAAATTGTAGGTGTTGGCAGAGGCCGTAGGGCACACCTGTTGACTGCCTTGATTGGCCACTGCATTGCCGTCCAGTCGCACGGTTTGGGCGTTACGCACTTGCCAACGTAAGGTGGTGCAACTGCCCTGGTTCAGCGCATTCTGATCGGCCATAAACTTATCAATTACCGGATTTTGGGGTTTAGGCGTGCTGGTGGGGAGAGCTGTGGGCACAGGGGTTGGGGGTACGTTGATGGTCACCACGCGCTCAATATTTTCACCTTCAAGCGTTTGTACCAACAAAGTGTAAGTACTGTTCGGTTCCTGGGGGCAAACTTGTTCGCTACCGGTCAGCCCTACTTTTTTGGTTTCTCGACGCACTTCGTTGGCGTTTTTGACCTGCCAGTGCAAGGTGGTACAGTCACCAAATTCAACCGTACTCTGATGGGCGGTAAATTCAATTTCAACGCCCGGTGGTGGTAAAGGGGTGGGCGGCACATTCAAGGTGATAGCTTGTTCCTCGGTTTCCCCCTCAAGTGAGAGGGCAGTTAGACGATAGATGGTGGTGTCTTCTTGAGGGCAAACTTTATGACTACCTTCAGCCGATACTTTTTCGCCATCCAGACGAACTTCTTTGGCATGCGTCACCTTCCAGCGCAAGGTGGCGCATTGCCCCAACTGCACCGTATCTTTATCTAGGTTGAATGTGATTGTGGCCTGGGGTACAGATGTAGGTGTGACTGTAGGCGTAGGAGCAGGGGGGAGGGTAGTTTCAAGGGGAAGTGGAATCGTTGCCTCTGCCTGGCTACTGCTAAATTGGGACAACGGCCACATAAACCAGATCGCTCCCCCAAAGCCGATAGCGGCCAACAGAATAACCACGGCCACTATCATCCCCAGGCCGCCGCTCCTCCGATCACCTGCTGCGGATTGAACCGGCATTGCCCCGCCTGGCCCTTGCACGCCCAGAGTCACATTTGTGCCTATTTGGAGCGTATCCCCGGATTTGAGCGGTGTTACGTTGGTAATCTGCTGCCCGTTGACAAAAGTGCCGTTGGAAGACCCCATATCTTTGATAAAAACTCCATTCGGCTGCACCGTTAGACCGGCGTGCTGTTTGGAAATGGTGACATCCGCAATGTGAATTTGATTGTCGGGAGCGCGACCAATGGTTTGGGTACCGCCGACCAGAGGAAAAATTTGGCCGGGCTGTGGCCCTTGCTGCATCACCAAACTAAAACCGGCGGCAGTTGAAGCGCCCAGACCGGCCCCAGCGATATAGGTTGCCCCTAAGTTGTCTACTCCCCCTGACATGCCAGGGCTGTTCAATGCTAAAAAAGGGTCTTCCAAAGCTAAGCATTTTGTGATAACCTATGGTTCAAATTGACCATAGGAGGCTTGA
>JAFGDY010000064.1 GCA_016931895.1 Anaerolineae bacterium | reverse complement strand
GGGGGCCGCCACAACCGCCTCCGGTTCTGGCGTCGGCCCGCTGCAATCAATAATCAGGCGAGGACTAACCCCGTTGGCCGGATTCGGCCCCCCGCCAGTTTGTTGGCCGGCTTCCCGGCTGTAATAAAAAATGGTAAAATCTTTGGCCGACTGCGGCTCTAGCATGAGGCCATGATTGGGATAACGGTCCAGCAGCCAGGCTTGGGCCATATCGGTTACATCCCAGGTATGGCTTTCGGCTATAACTAAGGGCAAGGAACGATAGTTGAGAAAGGGGTCGGGTTGATTTGACCAATTGGTTGCGGTCTCGTTAAAAGGGGCGGCCAGGTTGGCCAAGCGCAGCTCAGGCGTATCTATGCCGGGGCCTCCGGCCACGCGCAATTCTAAAGAGGCCCGGTAAATGGACGCGCCCCGGAGGCTCTCATCAAGCGGAAAGTACAGCAGGATGCGTTTGAGCTGGTTTCCCTGGCGACCAAGTTGGAGAACGGTATCCCGGCCATACACAGTGGCGGGGCTGGCCGAATCAAGCCAGGTATCCCGGCCGGCCTCTATGACGTGGCGGCCCTGACAAACCGGCGAGGCGACAAAGGGCACCGGCAGTTGGAATACGTCCAGGAGACCGGCCTTCCGGGCGGCTGAAATCGCAATCCCTTCATTATCTAAAATAGCATCCCAAATAATTTCCGGCCGCACTGGGGGCAGGCGGGGCGGCGCAAAATCTATCCGGTAATTGGCTGCCAGCGCCGAATGGAGCTGCACCGGAACAAAGCGGGCCTGCCCGGCCCCGGTGAGCCTTTCAAAAAATAAAGTTCCGGCCAGGCACAGCATCCCTACCAACAAGAGCAATACCAGCAAGCCGGCCCAGCGGCGGTTTCTTTGGCGTTCCATGCCCCGTGCCGGCATATTCATTCGACCATCTCCTTTCGCCCTGCCTGGAGATGGTAAACCAATAATTGTTCCACTTTGCCCCTAATGGTGTGCGCGCCCAGCGATTCCAGTTGGAATTCGTGTCGCCAATCCTGCAAGGCAAACAAGGTATGCTGGCTGATAACGGCGCTGCTTTTTTGGCCCAGTTGTTGGGTGATACTTTCCAGGCGGGTGGTGGTATTGACCGTATCGCCAATAATGGTGTAGTGAATCCGGTCGGTGCTGCCCAGGGCGCCGGCAGTGACCGGTCCGGTATTGAGGCTAATGCCCACGCTAAAGGCAGATTCGCCGCGTGCCACCCGGCGCGCATTGAGTTTTTCAATGGCCTCCAGCATGGCCAGGGCCGCCCGGCAGCCCTGGTAGGCGCTTTCCTGGGCAGGGAGCAGGCGCGGCAAGATGCCAAAGAAAACCAGGATGGCGTCTCCTTCAAACTTGCTAATCACCCCGCCATGAGCCACGACAATAGGCACCAACTCGTCAAAATATTCATTCAACCAGGTCATCACGGTGGTGGGGTTTTTGGTTTCGGCCAGGGTGGTAAAACCGCGAATGTTGCTTACCAGAACCGTGGCCATTGCCTCCTGCCCTTCCAGCCGCACGTCGCCGGAGGCAAAGCCCTGGCGTAGTTGTTCGCGCACCTCCGGCGAAACAGTCCGGCCTAATAAGTCACGATACAGCGAACCCTCCCGCAGGCCGGAAACCATCTGGTTAAAGGAGTAGGCCAGCACTGCCACTTCATCGTTGCCGGCAGGGTTTACCTGCACCTCCAAATCACCCTCGGCCACCCTGGCCGAGGCGTCAACCACTCGCAGCAAGGGCCGGGTGATGCGGTTGGCCAGCACCAGGCCCAGGGTAATGACCATAAACAAAGCGGCCGTGGTCAATAGGTAAATCTGGAGGCGGGTAATCTGGCTGGGCCGAACCAAAAAGGTTTCGGGCAGAGCGGCGCCAATTACGCCCTGATCATTATGGCTGCGGGCGCCCGTGGCCGGCTCAACCGATTCCCGCGCTTCCCACGGCCCCAAAATTTCACTATAGTTGATACTGCCCGCCGTTAAAGGGCGGATCAAGCTGGCTTCATCTTGGCGCTGCAAAATCTCCGACACAGTTTCCACGCTCAAAGGCTGAAGGTCTTCTCTGCTGGCCAGCAGGGTTGAGGCCAGGGGGTGCCCATTGAGATCATAAATGGTGGTGTGGGCCAGGGTACTCTGCCGCATCTGATCAATCAGGGTTGGCAACGATTTACCCACCAAAACCACGCCTACCTGCCGTCCGTCCTCGGCCAAGATCGGCCCGGCCACGTAAAAATAGTCGCCCCAAGGCGGGCGGGCCAAACCGGCATATTTATCGCGCTGCCGGTCTGCGCGCCCGGCTAATACGCTGCGCACAAACTCCCATTGGGCAAAGAGGCTCTCACCCCGGGAAACAGAGTACGCTTCAATTGTGCCGCCGCGACGATGGCGCAAGGAAAGCAAGCTTACTCCCTGCATGTTCAGAATTTCAATGGCTTCTTCTTGATAATTAACCGCCAGGGGCAGGGTCACTTCATGCAGGCGTTCAGCGTCGGCGGCGGTTACTGCTTCCGGCACGCCTTGCATATAAGCCAGTAAACGCAGGGTTTCCAGAAGACGATTTTCTTCTTGCACCATCCAGTCGTTGGTCAGTTTTCCGGCTTCAATCAACTGATTGGTGAACCGTTCTTCAATCGTGTCCAAGACCACCCGGTTGACCACGTAGGCCACCCCCATCGCCAGCATCAAAGCCAGGATAATGTAGGGCAGGGTAATCTTCATCCTGACCGGCACCCGCACTTTAGGCAGCGCGGCCCGATCCGTATTTTCCTTTGAAGCAGCCCGGCTATTTTCTGCCAAGGTCTGGAGCGCCTGCTCGATATTGGCGCGGGTGAAGGGCTGTTGTAAAAAAGCGCAGGGGGGGTACTGTTTTTGGGCGCGTAGTTCTTGTGGAGGGTCGGGGTAATGGGTGGTAAAGAGAATTTGGGTGGCGGGGGATTTTTGCCGGGTTTGGTGGAGCACATCTTGCCAGCCGTCATTCAAAACATGTAAATCTACAACCACCAAGCCTGGCCTGGTTTGCTCCAAAACACCATAAGCCTCGGCGGTAGCAGTGGCATGCCAAACCTGATCACCCTGTGCTCTAAAAAAATTAGAGAGGGACTGGATTGACTTTAAATCGGGCTGCACAATCAAAACTTGGCGTGACATTTCCAGAAAACCCAAAATAAGAGGCGCTCCAACAATCACCCGGCGCGTAACAACTCTATCCCAATTATAACATAATTTTGGATAAAAATAGTGTGAACTCATCATTCTTCAATAGGAACAAGGTACTAAAACACCCTGGCCGGTGAGAAGAAGTATTTGGTCGGGTTCACATTGGGTTTACGCCCGCTTCAACTTATGGCCCAAAAATTACCCATTTGGGTGATGACATCCCCCTAAAACAGTCTATAATTATTAACTACCTCAAAGTTTTAGATGCACATATATCCCTTGACAATCAAAAACGTTCTCATTCCAGTTGTCTACCACCCCCAGAAGTGTGGTGGGCCGGCGTAAAACGTCCCCTCACTTCTCTCCTGCCAACTGATGTACGACTCTATTTGATCGTCAAAAACCATATCGTTAAATCTTACCGCGACGGAGCGAGGCGTTCTCTGGTCGCGGTATTTTATCTCAGAAGGAGTTGAACGATGCAACCAGATAATGCCGGGCAATCCCCTGGACGGCCTCCCAAACAAGGATTGTATGACCCCCAATTTGAGCACGATGCCTGCGGGGTTGGTTTTGTGGTTAACATCAAGGGCCAGCGATCCAACAGCATTTTGCGGGATGCGTTAACTGTTCTCAATAATTTGACCCATCGCGGGGCAACCGGGGCCGAGCCGACCACGGGAGACGGCGCGGGGATATTGTTCCAATTGCCGCATGCTTTTTTTCAGAAGGCGTGCGCTCAAGAGGGTTTTGAATTGCCCCGGCCCGGCGAATACGGCGTGGGCATGTTGTTTTTGCCCCCAGCCGAAGAGCAGCGCCGGGCCTGCGAGCGGCAACTGGAAGAGATCATAACCGCCGAAGGGCAAGAGTTGCTCGGCTGGCGGACCGTGCCCACTAACAACAGCGGCCTGGGCAAAACCGCCTTGCTGGCCGAGCCGGCGGCGCGCCAGGTGTTTATTAAACGTAACCCCCGCCTGGCCGACCCGATGGCGTTTGAGCGCAAGTTGTACATTATCCGCAAGCTGGCCGAAAAAACCATCCGCCACTCCGGCCGGGTAGCGGGTGGCCGGGCGTTTTATTTTAACAGCCTTTCTTACAAAACCATTGTCTACAAAGGCATGTTGATGTCGGAACAGCTTGAGGCATATTATCCCGACCTGTCCGACCCCGACATCGAGACCGCCCTGGCCGTTGTTCACTCTCGCTTTAGCACCAACACCTTCCCCAGTTGGGACCGCGCCCACCCTTACCGTTACCTCATCCACAACGGCGAAATCAACACCCTGCGCGGCAATATCAACTGGATGCGCGCCCGCCAGTCGGTGTTCAAATCCAGCCTCTTTGGCGACGATTTAGCAAAGGTGCTGCCGGTGATTGACCCCGACACCAGCGACTCCGGCATGTTCGACAACGCCCTGGAATTTCTCACTCTGGCCGGCTGGCCCATTCACCAGGCCATGATGATGATGATCCCCGAGCCGTGGTCCAACCACGAAAGCATGAGCGACGAGAAAAAAGCCTTTTACGAATACCACAGCGCGCTCATGGAACCATGGGGCGGCCCCGCCTCAATTGGTTTTACCGACGGGATAATGGTGGGAGCCGTGTTAGACCGCAACGGCCTGCGCCCTTCACGCTACTACGTTACCAAAGATGATCGCGTGATCATGGCCTCGGAAGTGGGCGTGCTCGACCTGCCGCCGGAAGACGTGCTCTATAAAGGCCGGCTGGAGCCGGGCCGCATGTTCCTGGTAAACATGGACGAAGGCCGCATTGTGGGCGACGAAGAACTCAAACAAAAAATGGCCGCGGCCAAACCATACCAACAATGGCTGAACCAATATCGCCTGAAACTGGAAGACCTGCCGGCGCCCAAACAGGCGGATTTCAAAAATATGTTCAAGCAGGAGTCGTGTTACGGTAGCCTGCTGCAATGCCAACAAGCCTTTGGCTATACGTTTGAAGACTTGCGCATGCTCATCGGCCCGATGGCCGAGCGCGGCATTGAGCCGGTGGGGGCTATGGGCAACGATTCTCCCCTGGCCGTGCTGTCGGACAAACCCAAACTGCTTTACAACTACTTTAAGCAACTATTTGCCCAGGTCACCAATCCCCCCATTGACGCCATCCGTGAAGAAATTGTAACCGCCACCGAAATGATGATCGGCGCCGAAGATAATATCCTGGAGCCAACCGCACGCGCCTGCCGCCTCATCCGCATCCCTTATCCTATTCTGACCAATGTGGAACTGGCTAAACTGCGTCACATCAAAGCTTCCGGCTTTAAGGCGGTCACCCTGCCCATATTGTTCCGGGCCGACGAGAACGGCGCGGGGCTGGAACGGGCCATGTTAGATCTCTGCGCGGCGGCCGATCAGGCCATTGCCGGCGGGGCCAATCTGCTCATTTTATCGGACCGGGGCATTGACCACGATTACGCCGCTATCCCGGCGTTGCTGGCTGTGTCCGGTTTGCACCACCATCTTATTCGCCAGGAGACCCGCACTCAGGTCAGCCTCATCCTTGAATCCGGCGAGCCGCGCGAGGTGCATCATTTTGCCACGCTCATTGGTTATGGGGCTACGGCCATCAATCCCTACCTGGCTTACGAAACCCTGCGCGATATGGTGGCCCAGCAGATGCTCAACAACATAACGGCCGACGAGGCCATCAATAAATACATCAAGGCCGGGCTCAAAGGAGTGGTCAAAACCCTGTCCAAAATGGGCATCTCCACCATTCAAAGTTACTGCGGCGCGCAAATTTTTGAGGCCGTTGGCCTGAACCAGGCCGTGATTGACCGGTACTTTAGCGGAACTCCCTCCCGGATCGGGGGCATTGGCCTGGATGTGATTGCGGAAGAAGCGCGATTGCGCCATCGCCACGGCTTCCCTAAACGGCAAGTCAACGGCCATACCCTGGACGTGGGAGGCGAGTATCAGTGGCGGCAAGACGGCGAGCATCACCTGTTCAACCCCCAAACCATTCACCTGCTGCAAAAAGCCTGCCGCACCAACAATTACGATACCTTTAAACAATACGCCGCTCTCATCAACAACCAATCCGAAAAATTGGGCACGCTGCGCGGTCTGCTGGAATTCAAGCTCGCTGCCGAGCCGATTCCGCTGGACGAGGTTGAGCCGGTGGAATCCATTTGCCGGCGCTTCAAAACCGGCGCAATGTCTTACGGCTCCATCAGCCAGGAAACGCACGAAAGCCTGGCGGTGGCCATGAACCGCATTGGCGGCAAAAGCAACACCGGTGAAGGCGGCGAAGACCCCGCCCGCTACATTCCCCTGCCCAACGGCGATTCAAAAAACAGCGCCATCAAACAGGTGGCCTCGGGCCGTTTTGGCGTTACCAGCGAGTACCTGGTTAACGCCCAAGAACTTCAGATCAAAATGGCCCAGGGGGCCAAGCCCGGCGAGGGCGGCCAATTGCCGGGTCGCAAGGTATATCCCTGGATTGCTAAAACCCGGCACTCCACCCCCGGCGTGGGTCTTATCTCGCCGCCCCCGCACCACGACATTTACTCCATTGAGGACCTGGCCGAATTGATCCACGACCTCAAAAACGCCAACCATCAGGCCCGCATCAACGTAAAGTTGGTGTCGGAGGTGGGGGTGGGCACTATTGCGGCGGGCGTGGCCAAGGGCAAGGCCGACGTGGTGCTGATCAGCGGTTACGACGGCGGCACCGGCGCGTCGCCCCAGAGCAGCATTAAACACGCCGGTTTGCCCTGGGAACTGGGCCTGGCCGAAACTCATCAAACCCTGGTGCTCAACAACCTGCGCAGCCGCATTGTGGTAGAAACCGACGGCCAGCTTAAAACTGGGCGCGACGTGGTGATTGCCGCCCTGCTGGGCGCGGAAGAGTTTGGTTTTGCTACCGCTCCGTTAGTAACGTTGGGCTGTATCATGATGCGGGTATGCCACCAGGATACCTGCCCGGTGGGCGTAGCCACCCAAAACCCGGAACTGCGCAAGAAGTTCAGCGGCAGCCCGGAGCACGTGGTCAATTTTATGCACTTTATTGCCCAAGAGATGCGCGAGTTGATGGCCCGGCTTGGCTTTCGCACGGTTGACGAAATGATTGGCCGGGTAGACAAGCTGGAGCCTCGCCAGGCCATTGACCACTGGAAGGCCAAAGGCCTGGACTTTTCCAACATTCTATACCGGCCCGACGCCCCGCCCGAGATAGGCCGCTACTGCCAGATACAACAGGACCACGGCCTGGAGAAAACCCTGGACAACCAAACCCTGCTTGAGCTATGCCAACCGGCCTTAGAACGCGGCGAGCCGGTAGCGGCCACCCTGCCCATCAAAAATGTCAACCGGGTGGTAGGCACCATTCTGGGCAGCGAGTTGACCCGTCGTTACGGCGGGGCCGGTCTGCCCGAAGACACTATTCGCCTGCGTTTCCAGGGGTCGGCCGGGCAGAGTTTTGGCGCGTTTGTGCCCCAAGGTATCACCCTGGTGTTGGAAGGCGACTCTAACGACTACATTGGCAAGGGCCTGTCCGGGGGCAAGATCATTGTTTACCCGCCGGAGGGGTCAACCTTTGTGCCTGAAGAGAATATTATTATCGGCAATGTGGCCTTTTATGGGGCCACCAGCGGCGAAGCCTACATTCGGGGCGTGGCCGGCGAACGTTTTTGCGTGCGCAACAGCGGCATTCGAGCGGTGGTGGAAGGCGTGGGCGACCACGGCTGCGAGTATATGACCGGCGGGCAGGTAGTGGTGCTGGGCCAGACCGGGCGCAACTTTGCCGCCGGCATGTCGGGTGGTGTGGCCTACGTGCTGGATCGGCATGGCGATTTTGCTACCCTCTGCAACCGGCAGATGGTCGGCCTGGAAAAGTTGGATGACCCTGCTGAAATTGCTGAAGTCAAAGCAATGGTCCAACGCCACGCCGAATACACCAACAGCGAATTGGGCTGGCGCGTATTGGCTCAATGGGACGAGTTGGCGCCCAAATTTGTCAAAGTGATGCCGCACGATTACAAACGCATGCTGGAAGCCTTTGCCGAAGTTGAAGCCTCCGGCCTGAGCGGCGACGAAGCGGTGATGGTGGCGTTTGAAAAGAACAAGAGCGACATGTCCCGGGTGGGCGGAAATTAGCCGCAGCCAAATCTGCCTGCACGGAGCAAATTTTCCGGTTCTCGCGTGGTCCTATGGCTTAAAATGAATTTAGACAAGGCTGGGTGTTGGTTTAGAAAGTAACCCGCAAAATTGCAAGAGTTGTTTGAAAATTAACAAAAAAATTAGGCCGGCGCCGGTCAACAAAAATAGAATTGCCTATATCAGGCAATTTCTATGCAAAATTGGTTCTGAAACCATACGGTTTAGCGGTTTTTTTGCCGAAAAACCCGGTTTTACTATTATACGGTTCAATTTTGGTCTGCTTCAAATTTCAAACCTTGTGTGTTTGGTCAACACACAAACAAACTATCACTATAAAGGAGAAAGTTAAAGAATGATTCAGTGGTCAGGAACTAATGATGTATTAGGCACAGCTAACCGGGGCGATGCCGCGGAGTCGGGTTTGTGCACCCTTTGCCGGGCGGATTGTAAGGGTAAGTGCGAAACTTGGCTTTCAAGTTTGCGCGGGCGAAAACTGCTTTATCCCCGCGATTTTGGCATCGTCACCGCGGGCAGCGCCAATACCACCCATGTTGGCGTTAACTATAACGCCTTGCGCATCCAGGGGTATAACTACGGTGCTTTGGGCGTACCGCAAGGATTATCCGATTCCCCGGATGACTGCATTTTTCCAAATGTTAGTGTTGAAACCGAGTTTGGCGTTAACATAAAAACCAAAGCCAGAGTGCCCATTATGACCGGCGCGTTGGGGTCAACCTTTATTGCCGCCAAATATTGGGAAGCGTTTGCTATTGGCGCTGCCCTGGTAGGCTTTCCCATTGTGATTGGGGAAAACGTGGTGGGCATTGACCAGGAAGCGGAACTCACCAACGGCAAAATAGCCAAAGCCCCCGAACTTGACCGCCGCATTGATACGTTCCTGCGATACCACGATGGTTATGGAGCCATCATTGTGCAGATGAACGTGGAAGATACCCGCAACGGGGTGGCCGAATACGTGATTGATAAGTATGGCGATAAGGCCATTATTGAACTGAAGTGGGGGCAGGGCGCCAAAAACATTGGCGGTGAAATTCAGGTAAAAAACCTGGAGTACGCCTTATTTTTGAAAGAACGGGGGTATGTGGTTGACCCGGACCCCACCATCCCGGAAGTGCAGGAGGCTTTTCAGCACGGGGCGGTGGAAGCCTTTGCCCGCCACAGCCGCCTGGGATACACCGACCTGCACAATGCGGACGCGGTGCGAGAGAACTTTATGCAGTCGGTTAAGCATTTGCGCGAACTTGGTTACCAACGGATTACCTTAAAGACCGGCTCTTATGGCATGGAGGCCCTGGCTATGGCCATCAAATACGCCACCGAAGCCGATTTGGACCTGCTGACGATTGACGGCTCCGGCGGCGGCACCGGCATGAGTCCCTGGAATATGATGGAAACCTGGGGCGTGCCTTCGATCTTTCTGCATGCCAAAGCTTATGAATATGCCTCGCACCTGGCCGGGAAAGGGCACAAAGTGGTTGACCTGGCCTTTGCCGGCGGCCTGGCCCGCGAAGACCATATTTTTAAAGCGCTGGCTCTGGGCGCGCCTTATACCAAGCTGGTGTGCATGGGCCGGGCGTTGATGATCCCCGGTTTCCTGGGCGCGAATATTCAAGGGGTGGTTGACCCTGAAAGTTGTCTAACCATCCATGGTAATTGGGATAAACTGCCGCAAACGGTGGCTCAATTTGGCCGGGTGCCCGAAGAAATTTTTGCCGGCTACTATGACGTTCAGCATAAAGTAGGGGCCGATGAAATGGCAAATATCCCCTTTGGGGCCATTGCCGTTTGGACCCTGGCCGATAAATTGGCGGCGGGCCTGCAACAGTTATTGGCCGGCGCCAGAAAATTCTCTCTGGCCGAAATCTCCCGTAACGATCTCTTCTCGGCCAACCGGGAAACGGAAAGAGAAACAGATATACCATTTATGACCGATGTCTTTGATAATGCGGCTAAACGAATTTTAGACTCATAGTGTTGGGTAGGTAAACCGTTGGGTTTTATGCAGGCAGGTTGAGGGTATTCGCTTTAGCCGGGTTGGGGACATCTCTAAAAACAATTTAACGAGGTGTTTGCAAAATGGGTAAAATAACCGGATTTATGGAATATAAGCGTGAAGTTCCCTCGGACCACTCCCCGGAGGAGCGAATACGTCATTGGCAGGAGTTTCACTTGCCCATGGCCGAAGAAAAATTGCAAATCCAGGGCGCTCGCTGCATGGATTGTGGCATCCCCTTTTGCCATACCGGCACGCTGTTAAGCGGCATGGCCTCGGGTTGTCCAATCAATAACCTTATCCCTGAGTGGAACGACCTGGTTTATCGTGGCCTTTGGCGTGAAGCTCTCGACCGCCTGCATAAAACCAACAACTTCCCCGAGTTCACCGGCCGGGTTTGCCCCGCCCCCTGTGAGGGTTCATGTACGCTGGGGATCAATGAACCGCCGGTGACCATTAAAAGCATTGAGGCGGCCCTTATTGACAAGGGTTTTGCAATGGGCTGGGTAAAAGCCAGCCCTCCCCAAAAACGCACCGGCAAAAAAGTGGCCGTGGTTGGCTCCGGCCCGGCCGGGTTGGCCTGCGCGGCCCAGCTCAACCGGGCCGGGCACTGGGTAACGGTGTTTGAACGCGCCGACCGGCTTGGCGGCTTGCTCACCTACGGTATCCCCAATATGAAACTGGAAAAACACGTTGTCCAGCGCCGGGTCAATTTGTTGGCCGAGGAAGGTGTTAAATTTATCACCCATACCGAGGTTGGCGTTGATTATCCGGCGGACAAGCTGATGTCGGAATTTGACGCGGTGGTGTTGTGCGGCGGCGCTGCCAAACCACGCGACTTGTCGGTTGAGGGCCGCAATCTCAAAGGCATTCACTTTGCTATGGAGTTTTTGCACGCCAACACGCAAAAAGTGCTGGACGGCGACGATCCTACTATCACGCCCTGGCAAGAGCGAACGGGCCTTGGCCAATTTATATCAGCCACAGGCAAAAACGTGATTGTGATTGGCGGCGGCGATACCGGCACCGATTGTGTGGGCACGTCTTTGCGCCAGGGGTGCAAAAGCGTACAACAATTTGAGATTTTGAATCGCCCGCCGGATGCACGCCCGCCGGACAATCCCTGGCCGGAGTGGCCCAGAATTTTTTGGGTTGATTACGGCCAGGAAGAAGCGGCGGCTCTTTATGGCCGCGACCCGCGCCACTACGCCATTATGACTAAAAAATTTGTGGGTGATGAGAACGGTCGGGTGAAAGAACTGCACACTGTTCAAATTGAGTGGGTGGCCAATAACGGCAGTCGTCCCGCGCCCAAAGAACTTCCCGGCACTGAAAAAGTTTGGCCGGCGCAGTTGGTATTATTGAGCCTGGGTTTTTTGGGTCCCGAGGATTTTCTGCTAAAGCAATTGGGCGTTGAACAGGACGAGCGCTCTAACGCCAGGGCGGCGTACGGCCAGTTTGCCACCCGCGTGCCCGGCATCTTTACCGCAGGCGACATGCGGCGTGGCCAGAGTCTGGTAGTGTGGGCCATCAACGAGGGGCGTGGCGCGGCCCGGGAGGTGGACCGCTACCTGATGGGCGAAACCGATCTACCCTAAAAAAATCAGGCTCATGTTAAGAACAAGTGCGAGTAACTAAAAGAGAAATGAAGGAGGGGTTGATTCGCTTCAAATTGATGCCAAACTCACACAT
>JAFGDY010000063.1 GCA_016931895.1 Anaerolineae bacterium | reverse complement strand
TCAAGCCTCCTATGGTCAATTTGAACCATAGGTTATCACAAAATGCTTAGCTTTGGAAGACCCTTTTTTAGCATTGAACAGCCCTGGGGCAAGGTGTGTATCCCTTTAAAAGGATTAGATTTACTTAATCAACAAGAGGGAGCGGCGATGCCCACAAATCTCACCCCCACTCAAGCCCAAAAACTATTGACCAACCTTCCCCCCGGTGCTAAAATCGAGATTCAGTAGATCCAAATTTGGGCTGGTAGTCCGCACTTCAGTGCGTTTTTTTTAGGCATTAAAGTGCCCACTCCAAACAACATTTTGGATCTACTGAGATTAATAAAACACCTGAGAGGGCTATAGTTATTTAAGGCTCCTCAACCAATCCCCTGCGAACCGCATGCACGGCCGCCTGAATCCGATTTTGCACGTGGAGTTTTTCTAAAATATTTCGCAGATGAATTTTTACCGTGTTTTTGGTGATTTGTAATGTTTTGGCAATTTCTTGATTGGTAGCCCCAGCGACAATCTCTTCCAACACTTCAATTTCTCTGGGGGTTAACTCGTCAACCGGTTCGGGCTGGTTCGGGATAATTTGTTCCGGCCGGTTGAATTCCTGTAAAATTTTGGCCGCCATAACCCCCGAGATAGGAGCCTCGCCTTGCCGCACGCCCTCAAGCATGTTAAATAACTGTTCCGGCTCCAATTTTTTAAGCAGGTATCCTTTGGCCCCGCTTTTAATGGCCTCAAACAGATGCTCATCATCTTCCGATACGGTTAGTATGACAATTTCTATGTGAGGCATTTCTTGTTTGATAATGCGCGTGGCTTCGAGACCGTTTTGGCGGGGCATACTGATGTCCATCAAAATAACATCGGGGCGAGTCTCGCGGGCCTGGGCCACGGCCTCATAACCATCGCCGGCCTCGCCAACCACAACCATATTTTGCCGCCCTTTCAATAACGAAGCAATTCCTTTGCGAAATAAAACGTGGTCATCAACTAACAGAATCCGTAGCGGCTCTTCCATAATTTATCTCTCTTTCCCGGCAGATAGTATACTAAAGGGCGCTTGACCTGTCAATTGACGTAAAAAATGGGCTTGACCAAGAAAGATTTCTCAGCAAAATTAATGCTGACCCTTTCACGGATTGAGGGCCTGGTTCAAATCGGCGATAATGTCCGCAGAATCTTCCAGCCCCACGGAAAGACGGATAAGCCCGTCATCTATCCCCACAGCAGCCCGCTCTTCGGGCGTCATATGCTCGTGGGTGATGGTGGGGGGATGCATGCAGATAGTCCGGCTGGTGCCAAACGTAACCGCGTGGATGACCAATTGGAATTTGTCCATAACCTTTGCAGCGCCTGGAATACCATCAGGAACCACAAAAGAGAGTAAGCCACCTGCGCCCGTCATCTGCCGTTGGGCCAGGTTATACTGCGGATGATCCGGCAAGCCGGGATAATTGACGCGCTTCACCCGGGGATGGTCGGCCAGAAATTCGGCCACCTGTTGGGCATTGGCGCTGTGCCGCTCCATGCGCAGGGAAAGCGTGTCTAAAAATTGTAACGTGAGCCAGGTTTCCAGAGGCTGCATCACTGCCCCGATGAATTCGGTGGTATTCCAGCGAATGTCCTCAACCAGGGCCTCCGGCCCAATCACGGCGCCGCCCAGCACCGTGGCATTGCCGCACAGAAATTTGGTGATAGATAGGAGCACAATATCTGCCCCTAAGTCCACCGGTTTTTGGAGGGCGGCTGTGGCGGTGGTATTGTCCACCATCAACGGCACGCCGCGCGCATGGGCCACATTAGCGACGGCGGCGATATCCGTGACAAATAGGGTGGGATTGCTGGGCGTCTCCACCCAAACCAGGCGGGTTTTTTCATCAATCGCCTGCTCCCACGCGGCGGGGTCTGCCGGATTTTTAACAAAACGAAAGTTGACCCCGCAGCGTTCCGGGAAGATGGTGGCCGCCTGTTTGTACCCCTCGCCAAAGGTATTTAAGGTCGTAACCACGTTATCGCCGGGCCGGGTCAGGGTAAAGATGAGGTTGAACAGGGCCTGCGACCCCGAAGCGGCGGTAATTGCGGCCTCGCCGCCTTCTAACGAGGCCAGCCGTTCTTCAAGCACGCTATTGGTGGGGGTTCTGGTGCGGCCATAGACCGGATTGGGAATCTGGTCAAAGGATTGATATGGGTAGGTCATTGATTGCACAATGGGCGGCACAAATGAGCGGAACGATTCCATCTCCCGACGCGGGTCAAAGCCGGCGTGCAGGGCGCGGGTGTCAAAACCCAGGTGGGCATCCGCCCGGCCCGGCGGAACAACGTTTGGGTCATATTCCCAGGGGGCTCGTATAAAAAAGTGATGGTTGTTTTGCATAAAAAATCTCCTTCTCTATTCCGGGCTGCCAAATTGCGCCTGTTCGCGTTCAATAATTTTTTTGATGTCCCGCTGCACATCTGCCGGTAACGGCTCCGGTGTATGTTCGTTCAAGATTTTCTCAACCTGTTGCGCGGCTCTTTCTTCCATACTGGTCGCGCCATGTTGAGTCCACTGCGAGTATTGGCGCTTGTCGGCCAGTTGAGAGTAATAAGCTTTTTTGAAATGCTTCAAGGTGTGGTCGTGAGCCAAATAGTTTCCTTTGGCCCCAAGTTCTTCCACTACATCCAAAGCCAGCGTTTCATTGTTGACCGGCACCCCTGCCGTTGAGGCCCGTAAAAACCCCAATTGGTCGTTGACAATAGTAATTAAAACCAACGAACCCTGCGCCCCGGCGTCCATAAACCCCACATCGTGAACCAGATTGGCCCCGTACATCAGGGCGCTCATCAAACTAAAGGCCACTTCCAGGCCGCACTGCTGGTCCAATATTTTTGAGTCGGTGCAGCCGCCCAAACCAAACACCGGCAGATTGTAATATTTGCCAATAGAGGTCGCCACCCCCTGCTCGTCGGCCAGCACATAATTGCCGACCATTGTCTGCAAATTGTACGGCCCGCCGTTCCAGCCCGGCACGGCTACCGGAGTTCCTTCCCGCACCAATTGGGCCAGCACAATGCCCAGCAGCGTGCCCGCATTCATCGTCGCCATGCATCCGGCGGTGGTGGTCGGCGAGTTCACGCCACCGGCATTCAAGGGAACGTAGAGCAGCGGCAGGCCCTTCTCAGCCAGGTACATACATTTTTGCAGTGTTTCAGCGTTGGCAATCAGCCCAGAGGTGACATTGAGGTAACAAACAGCAAAAGGGCGTTGTTGAAAAGCGTCCGCGCCGCCGGCCACAATTTCGCACATTTCAATCGCGGCCACACAACCCTCAAAATCGGGCGGCACAAAGACAATGGGTTTGGTGGTGTTGTTGAGCATGACCTCCATCTGGTAGCGGTCATAAATTTTCTGGTCCACGTCAGATGGCATAAAGCCCGACATGACAAAATCAATTTCCGGCAAGGCGTCCATCAGGATACTGGCCTCGGTCACATCTTTGAGCGCGGCCCGGCGTCGCTGGCCGGTGCGGTGGTCAAGAATGTTCAGGCAATCCGACCCGCCCCCAAAGTAGGTGTTATATCCCCCGGCTCGCAGCGCCACCTGGCCGCGACGGTCGCACAGCGTCATCTGTTTGGGGGTTACGGCCAGCGCCTTTGCCACCATCACTTCGGGCAGAAAAACGCGGAGGCCGTCGGCTTTGGCCCCGCCTTTAACCAGCAGTTCCCTGGCCTTTTCATCACGCACTTCAATGCCTACCCGCTGTAAAATTTCCAGGCTGGCCTGGTGAATCTGCTCACATTCCTGAAGCCCCATGCGCGCGCATATCGCGCTGGTCATTTGAGAACCATGTGTTTCGATCATCGTTGATCCTTTCTGTTTTATAACTATGGCTCTTTGGGATTTTCCGTGGCATACCCCAATATGTAGGGGCGAATCCTTGTGGTCGCCCTGGGCAGGCACAAGACCTGCCCC
>JAFGDY010000062.1 GCA_016931895.1 Anaerolineae bacterium | reverse complement strand
GCCCCCGGCCTCTATATTGTGGGATTTATTGTGGAAGATTTGGACGGCAACACCACGGAGGTCTACGAGCAGGTGCAGGTTGAATAGTCATCTTCTCAATAATTCAGGGGTTGTCGGATCAATTCCCGGCCTCTCCGCCGGCCGGAATGGGAGCCGACTCGCCGCTATGGGCGGCCACCCAGGGGAGTAAAATACTCCTGGCTCGCCCGGTAGGTATGGCAAAGGCAATCCCTTCGGCTACGCCGCGGTCTTCGCTCTCCCGGATGATAAAGGTGTTGATGCCCACCATCTCGCCTTGCATATTGATCAACGGGCCGCCGGAACTACCCCGGTTGATGGCGGCATCCGTTTGAATCAAGCCGTCAATAACGTGGGCGTCCATTTCCAGGGCGCGGTTGAGGCCGCTGATAATGCCAAAACTTACCGAGTTGGGAAAATCGCCCAGGGGGCTGCCAATGGCGTAGACAACCTGACCGGGACGAACCGTGGCCGAGTCGCCCCATTGGATGGGGGTCAAGCTTTCCACGCCAATTTTGATAATGGCCAGGTCTTCGGTAGGGTCAGACGTAATCAGTTGGGCCACAATCTCCCGGCCATCAAACAAAATCACGCTCAGGCCATTGGCATTTTCAACAACGTGATGATTGGTGGCAATATAACCTCGCGCGTCAATGATTACGCCGGAGCCAAGCACCCGGTCCTCCTCCGGGTTCAGGGCAAAGGCGTTATTTTGCTGATTGATCACCGTTACCACCGAAGGCATAATCCCGGCAATAATATCTTCAACCGCCGGGGTGATGATGGGTTCCGGGCTGGGAGTAGGGGTCATTGTTTCTACCGGGGCGGGGGTAGGGGTAGGCAGGGGCGTCGCGCTAGAGGCGTCACCCCACATTGCTCCCTCTTCTGAATTGCTGGCCCACATCACCACTCCGCCCCCGGCAATACCTCCCAGGATGCCCCCAACCAAAAAGACAACGCCCAATAAAGAGACCAGCATGCAGCTACTGAAGCCGCCAAACAAGGAACTATCAGTTTCAGCAGGGGTTTGACCGGCCGGTTGCTGCTGCGGCGAGCCGGTTCTGATGGCCATTACCCGGCGCGTTTTGTCCACAATGGAATGGTTATGGGCGCTGGCGTAACGAGCGCGAGCAATATTAACCGGGGTCACAATCAATTCATCATCCGCATCCGGGTGAGACTGGCCTGGTTTGTTTTTGGGGTCGGTTGGTTCGGTCATTTAGGGCAACACCTCTATTCCCCGGCCGGCAGCAACGTGACCGATAACCCACATGGCCTGGTCGCGTCCGTCGGCGTGGCAAGCATTTTGAAAATCGGACAGTTGGGCCGCAGGGATGGCCAGGAGCAGTCCCCCGGAGGTCTGCGGGTCCCACAACAACCATTGCTGGTGTTCGGGAATGGCCGGGGCAAAAGTGACCTGTTTTTCAAAATACATTTTGTTGTTTGCCATACCGCCGGGGAAAATGAAATCGGCGGCATAGGCCATTGCGCCGTCGAGCAGCGGTATCTGGTTCATCTCCAAAATAAATTTGCAGGCCGACGCTTCGGCCATCTCCAGGGCGTGGCCCAGCAGGCCAAAGCCGGTAATGTCGGTAGCCGACTTAACGTTGCCCACAGCCTGGACCGCCTGGGATGCCTGGCGATTGAGTTGCTTCATTGTTTCAATCATTTTAGACACATGGGCCGGGTTAGCAATACCGCCCTTAAGGGCGGTGCTAATGGCGCCGGTGCCAAGGGGTTTAGTGAGCACCAGGGCGTCGCCTGGTTGGGCGCCGCCTTTGGTAAAAAATCGCTCTGGATGCACAACGCCGGTTACGGCCAAGCCGTATTTAGGCTCGTCGTCGGTGACGGTGTGGCCGCCGGCAATCACCCCGCCGGCCTCGATAACTTTTTCCGCCCCCCCCCGCAAAATCTCGGCGATAATAGCCGGTTCCATACTGGCCGGAAACGCCCCCACATTTAAGGCAAATATAACCTCGCCGCCCATGGCGTAAACGTCGCTCATGGCGTTGGCCGCGGCAATCACGCCGTAGTCGTAAGGGTCATCAACCACCGGCGTAAAAAAATCAATGGTGTTGATGATGGCCTGGTTGGGCGTAAGTTGGTAAATGGCCGCATCGTCACCGGCCACGCCCAGACCAACCAAAAGCTGGGGGGGATTGCTGCCGTTGTGAAATAAGTTGTGTAAAGGACGCAGAACCTGCGCCAAAGCCTCCGGGGCCATTTTACTGGCTCAACCGGCGCATTTGGCCAGCGCAGTTAATTTTATTTCTGGGCGGGTCAAGGCAATCACCCCCTTTCTATTTGGTTAAAAGCATATACCCTATTTTACCCTATTCCAAACGCAAAGCAAACAATTATGGAAGGCTTTGGGTGGTGTTACCTTTTTCCCAACCCCTTTTTTGTTTATCAAAGCCCCCATTTTTTAGGGTTCACAGTCTTTAAGAAAACGTGTATGATAGGGGCAGAAAGAAGGAAGGTTAGCAGGTGACTGGTTCTTTTACCTTCCTGAAACATGCAGACCCTCAAGGAGGCAAATCACAGTTTTACACAGAAACCTTTAGGGTCTATCCAACAAACAACTTCAATCTCAGAGCCAGTCACCTGGCTCATTACTACCAGAACAAGGAAACCTATGAGAACCCAAAACATACCCACCGACAACTTCATCCAAAACGTATCCCTGGAACAACCGGCTATTGATGCCCGGATACTGGAACAATTGCGCATGCTGCTGGGCGCGGAAACACCCCATGTGCTGGCCGGGTTGATTGAGAATTACCTTGAGTGTGTGCCCGAACTACTGCAAGACCTCCGGCATGCGGTAAAGCGAAACAGAAAACGAATCTCGCCCATAACGCGCACCCTCAAATCGAGGAGTATTGCTTTTGGCGCGTTGAAATTGTGCGCCTTGTGCGACGAATTGGAAGGCAACGAGTCGGCAGAAGCGTGCAAGGCCAAATTGGCCCAGATTGAGGCCGAATGTGAAAGGGTTAAGCTAACCCTGGAAGCAGAGTGGCGCCGTTTATACGAACGAAGGTTGAAGACAGATGTTTTCTTTCCCACCGGCAGTTACAAAAATATTGGTTTTTATCCAAAATAGCCGTTGGAATAACGCAGCGGCAGAGGATAGAGGCAATGGGGCTCATTGACTAACACTTTTAACATTTATCTATATTCCAGACAGTTGGAGTATGGTCAGGTCTCATTATTAGTTTGAAATTGTTC